>JACRCT010000895.1 GCA_016218885.1 Deltaproteobacteria bacterium
CGCACCCTCTTCTTCTTCGGCTTCGACCTGGACGAGCGCCTGGCGGAGCGCCTCGCGGAGCACAAGCGTGGCACAGTCGCCCCGGCCGAGGCGCTTCCTCTCCCCGTCTCGATCGACTCCAAGTTCTCGGCCGATGGGCTCACCGAGGCGCTCCACGCGATGGGCAAGACCCCCGCCTACGACGTGGTCCCCGTCGGACGTCAGCTCAAGGCGGCGATGCCCGACGCCCTCGATCTCGCGGCGCGCCACCTCGTGACCGCGTTGCTCCCGTTCTCCGAGCAGTACCCCATGCCGTTCTACCGGGTGAAGGCTTGAAGGGGCCGGCTCCCAAGAACGCCGGGCAGCTAGAAGCTCCAGCCGAGGCGACGAAGATTCACACCCAGCTGCTCCGGCTGGCGCTTGGCATCGAGGAGGCGCGCGCCTACTGGGCGCACGTCGACCCCGCCGAGCCCGCTGCCGAGCGCTCGCTCCGGGCCTTCGAGGAGCGCTGGTTCGGCGCCAAGACCCTGGAACGGGTGAAGACCGTTCTGCCCTACTTGGCCGCCCGCTACGACGCCTTCCCGGAGGCCCTCGGGGTGCTTCGCCGGTGGCGTGGCATGGACCCGACGACGCGCCAAGTGATCTGCCACTGGCACGTCCAGCTCGCGGATCCCATCTACCGGCGCTTCACCGCCGAGTGCCTGCTCGAGCGTCGATCTGCCCACGAGCCCAAGGTCGATCGCCCTGCGGTGGCGCGCTGGGTACGGAGCAGCTTCCCGGGACGCTGGAGCGAGGCGACCATCATCCAGTTCGCCAGCAAGCTGCTCTCGGCCGCATCTGAGGCGGGTCTGGTGTCGCCCAAGCGCGACCCTCGGGCTCTCCTGTTCCCGAAGGTTCCCGACGCCGCACTCGTCTACCTCCTGCAGTTGCTCCGTGGCGTCCGGTACGCCGGTACGCTCACCGAGAATCCGTACCTCGACTCCGTCGGCCTCGGCGGCGCCATGCTCGACCGACGCCTCCGGACGATCGACGGAATCACGCTGCGTCGGATGGGGCGTCTGATCGAGGTCGACTGGGCGCACCCGACGTTGTCCGCCTGGGCGGAGGCCACGCTATGACCGACCAGCAGCTCTTCGGCCAGACCATGCTGGACGAGGCGGTGCGCGCCCTCCGCGCCGACCTGCTCGCCCCGGGAGGCCCGCGCATCAGCACCATGCGCAACTACCGGTTCGCCATCCTCCCCTACAAGCCGTCCGAGGAGTTCAAGCTGCGGCGGCACATGCGGCGCCTGACGGATGAGCTCAAGGGGGCTGGCTGGGGCGTGCTGGCGATCTCCCTCCAGAAGCTCCTGGTGGACCGCATTCGCGCCTCTGGGGACGCGGGAGTCCAGGCGCTCATCACCCGAGAGAAGCGGCTCTTCTTCGGTGACTCCGTGAAGGGCAGCGAACCGAGCCCCGAGCGAGCGCTGGAACACGTCCGAGAGAAAATCGCGCCGCTGATCGAGGGACCCGACGGCATCGCCGCGGATGTGGTTCGCCTGATCACGGACTTCATCAAGTCGCACCCGGACCGCGCCGACCAGACGCTGGTGCTCATCGGCCGCAGCGGTGCGCTGTACCCGTTCTTCCGGTCGTCGGCCTTGCTCAAGCACATCGACGGCAAGACCCAGAACATCCCCGTGGTCCTGCTCTACCCAGGCGAGCGGCGCGACACGACCGCGCTGTCGTTCATGGGTGAGCTACCCGCCGACCGCGACTACCGTCCACGCATCTACCCGTAGCAGGGGAGTCCGATGCTGATCCGAGAGCTTTTCAGCGCCAACGTCGCCCGGGACATCCCGCCCGTCGTCTACTTTCACGAGCAGAGCCCGGCGAAGCTCAAGGCCGAGGTCGACGAGTACATCATCACGGGTGGTTTCCCCGACGGCGACCCGCGGGCCCGCCGTCTCAAGTCCGGGATCCACGAGCAACTCGTCCACCTGCTGACCGCGGTCCTGAGCGAGCTGATGAAGAAGACCGGGCCGGAGCTGCCGGCCTCCTGGATCTCGGGCTTCTACGGCTCAGGCAAGTCGAGCTTCGCGAAGCTCATCGGCCTGGCGCTCGACGGCGCGAAGCTCCCGGACGGCAAGACTGTCGCCGAGGCCCTTCTTGCTCGCGATGACTCTCCGAAGAAGCAGGAGGTCGTCGCTGCCTGGAAGGCGCTGCTGGCCAAGGTCGACCCGATCGCCGTGGTTTTCGACATCGGCGGCGTCGCGCGCGACGACGAGCACATCCACGCGGCGGCCCTCCGCCAGATCCAGGTTCGCCTCGGCTACTGCTCCAAGAGCCACCTGGTTGCCGAGCATGAGCTCAAGCTCGAGCGCGACGGCGACTGGGACCGCTTCCTGCTCATGGCCGAGAAGACGCTCGGGAAGCCCTGGAAGGTCGCGAAGGACGAGCAGCAGGCGGACGACCACTTCTCGCACGTGATGCACAAGCTCGAGTCCGAGCGCTACCGCGACCCGATGAGTTGGCTCGATGCCCGCGCGGGTTCTCGCACGGGCGCCGGCTCCAGCGTGCGCGAGGTGGTCGAGGCCATCGACGCGATGCTCAGCATCCGCGCCCCCGGCAAGGCGCTGTTCATCGTCGTCGACGAGGTCAGCCAGTACGTCCACCAGGACGAGAACCGGATGCTCAAGCTCCAGTCCTTCGTCTCGGAGCTGGGGCAGAAGCTCAAGGGCGCGGTGTGGCTCTTCGCCACCGGTCAGCAGAAGCTCGAGGACTCCGGCCAGGCCGACAACATCGGCAAGCTCAAGGACCGGTTCCCGCCAAACCTGCGCGTCCACCTCCACCCGAGCAACATCCGCGACGTCGTCCACAAGCGCCTGCTCGCGAAGAAGAAGGAGCTCGAGCCGCAGCTGCGCGAGCTCTTCCAGAAGCACCGCGCCGACCTCAAGCTTTACGGCTACGCCTGCGAGGAGATCACCGAGGAGGACTTCCTCGAGGTCTACCCGATGCTGCCGGGGCACGTGGATCTGCTCATGCAGATCACCTCGAGCCTGCGCACGCGCTCCACTCGCGTTCAGGGCGACGACCACGCCATCCGCGGCCTCCTCCAACTCCTCGGGGAACTGTTCCGCGAGCAGAAGCTGGGCGAGCGCGAGGTCGGCGAGCTCGTCACCATCGACGCCATCTTCGAGGTGCAGCACTCCGCGCTCGAGGCGGACGTCCAGACGACGCTTGCACGCATCTTCGACCACTCCGACATTCGCGACGACGCAGTGGCCCAGCGCGTGGCGCGCGCGGTGGCCCTGCTGGAGCTCATCCAGGAGCAGGAGCCAACGACCCCCGAGCTGATCGCGAAGTGCCTCTACCGCAAGCTCGGCGAGGGCAACCAGGTCCAGGCGGTCACGCAAGCGCTGGAGAAACTCAGCTCGCTCAACCTCATCGCCTACTCGGCCAAGCACGGCTACAAGGTCCAGAGTTCGGCGGGCCAGGAGTGGGAGCGCGAGCGCGACGACATCGGCATCACGTCCGAGCAGGTCGCCGAGGTCGTCCAGGGCAAGATCAAGGAGCTGCTGGCCACCCCTGATCGGCCTCGGTACAAGGGTCGCCCGTTCCCTTGGGCCGCGTTCCTGTCGGACGGCAAGCACCTGCACGACGAGAGGGTCCAGGACCCGCGCGACGACTCGGCGGTGACCGTCGACTTCCGATTCCTGCGCGCAAAAGACGAGCGCACCGCGAGCGCCTGGATTCAGAGGAGCGACCAGAAGCCGCTCAACGATCGGCTGATCTGGGTGGTCGGGGACCCTGGCGCAATCGAGAGCATCACCCGCGACTACGCCAAGTCGACGCACATGGTGAAGCGGTACTCCGCGCGGCGCGAGTCGTTGCCCAAGGAGAAGGCCAGGCTGCTGCTCGAAGAAGAGGGACGTCTGGAGGGCTGGGAGAAGAAGGTGGTCTCCGCCGTCGCTGGCGCATTCCTCGAAGGCTCGATGTATTTCCGCGGCCGGCCGCTCGAGCCGCGCGTGCTGGGCAGCGCCTTCGCTACCGCGCTGCACGCAGCGGCCGAGCGCATCCTGCCGGACCTGTACCCCTACTTCAGCGACATCGCAGTGACGGATTCGGAGCTCAGCCAGCTCCTCGAGAAGCAGCTGTCCGGGCCCTCCAACAAGTTCCTCGAGGCGGGGCTCGGGATTCTCTCACTCGATGCCGGGCGGTACGTGGCGACCTGCTCTGGCGCCGAGCCGTCGCGGGTCCTCAACCACATCGAGACGACCAAGGGCGCTTCAGGCGCGACCGTCATCGCTACCTTCGGCGGGCCGCCCTACGGCTACCCGGTCGACGTCGTTCGCGCTTGCCTGGCCGGTCTGCTTCGCGCTGGGAAGATCCGCATTCGTCCGGAACAGGGGCCCGAGATCACCTCGATCAACGATCCCGGCACCAGGGACATGTTTCGACGCGATCGGGACCTCCGCCGGGCGGACATCTTCCCTGCGAAGGAAGGGACCATCACGCCGCGGGACAAGGTCGCGATCAGGAGCTTCTTCAAGAAGCACCTCGACCTGGACCTGGACGCCGAGAACGACGCATTCGCCGACGCGGTCTACCAGCAGTTCCCAGGGCGCCGTGAGCGGCTCCGCGAACTCGAGGCGCTCTACGATCGCCTCCCTGGACGTCCGCCCCTGCCGCAGGCGCTTACTCGGCTCGGCAAGGCGCTCGAGGACTGCCGCCGGTCTCGCCAGGTCGAGGAGACGGTCGTCGCGGTGAAGAAGAACCTCGACGCCCTGGCCGACGGGCTCCAGCAGCTGGGGATGCTCGAGTCGGAGCTCTCGGAAGAAGCCATCAAGGCTGTGAACCGGATTGCTGCCGTCTGCGAGACGGAGCTGGCGCAACTCAGCGAGGTCAATGGGCTGGCCGAGTTGGACGGCGACGTGAAGGCCCTGATTGACCAGCTCAAAGGCGAGCGGCCCTGGCGCGGAATCGGCGCGGTGGAAGCCGCCGCCGTCCGCATCCGTGCGAGGTACCTGGAGACCCGCAAGGCGTTGCTCAATCGCCAGAACGCCGAGGCGGAAGCGTCGCGCGCACGGGTGAAGGCTCGGTCCGGCTGGGAGAAGCTCTCGGGGGACCAGGCGCACTCGGTTCTGCGACCAATCGCCGAGGCTCTCTTCGACACCTCGCCCGACGCAGTCGCGCCGAGGCTGGGCGAGATGCGCGCTCGATTCCCGCAGAGGCTTGTTGCAGGTGAGGAGGTAGCGAACGACCGCCTTGATGAGCTACTGGCAGGGATCATGGACGCCCAGGTGGTGAAGGTCGAAGCCGGCATCCGCGGGCGCGAAGTCTCCAGCCGGAAGGAATTGAAGACGCTTCTCAACGAGCTCGAGGACCGCATCGGGCCGCTCCTCGACAAGGGCGCACGTATCCGAATCACCTGACCGGGAACCCGAACTCCATGCTGACGTCCGAGGCCAAGCAGCTTTTCGCTCGAATCATCCGCGAGCTTCGCGCGCGGCTCCTTCGCGATCTCCATGACGCCGCCGAGAGTCGCTATCGCCTCTCCGTGCCCGCCGAGAAGGCCAACCTCTCGGAGGACGCTCAGAAGAAGCGCGCACGGCTCGACGCCTGGCTTGACGAGCGCGCGCGCACGACGGAGCCGAAGGACAAGACGGCGCTCGACGCAGCCCGCGCGCGGTTCCGCCTTGAGGCGGAGAAAGAGGCTGCCGCCACCTTCCTGAATCGAATCGTTCTGCTGCGTCACTTCGAGGCGCTCAAGCTGTCGAAGCCTGAGGTTGTTAGCGGAGGCTGGAACAGCAAGGGCTACCGGGAGCTGCGGTCCTTTGCGCCCGCGCTGCTCGGCGACGACACCGAGGGCTACGCGGCGCTCCTACAGTTGGTCTTCGACGAACTCGCTCTCGACATGCCCGGTCTCTTCGGCGATGTCGGCCTCGCGCGACTCTTCACCGTGCCGCCGGCGACGCTGCGCGAGGTGGTCGAGCGCCTCGATGACCCGGCGCTGGAATCGGCGTGGACCGACGACACGACCCTAGGGTGGGTCTACCAGTACTGGAACGATCCGGAGCGGGAGGCCCTCGATGCCAAGCTGAACGAGGGCGGGAAGATCGAGCCGCACGAGATCGCCTCGAAGACGCAGATGTTCACCGAGCGGTACATGGTCGAGTGGCTGCTCCATAACAGCCTCGGCCTGATGTGGCTGTGCATCTGCAAGAAGAACGGCTGGAAGGCGGATGCAGAGGCGATCCTTCCGGTCCTCGATACCCGTCGTGCCGAGTGGCGCAAGAAGCGCGAGGCCGGGGAGGTCGCGCTCGACGCGCTAATGCCGATCGAGGGCGAGCTCGAGGAACACTGGAAGTACTTCGTGCCGCAGCCGATCCCAGATGACGCGGTGGCGACAGCGCCGGCGTCGATTCGCAAGATCAAGCTGCTGGACCCGGCTTGCGGCTCGGGCCACTTCCTTGTCATCGCATTCGACCTGCTTGCGGCCATGTACCGCGAAGAGGCGCGGCACCGCGAGGAGACCATTTCTGAGCGTGAAATTGCAGAGTCAATCCTCGAAAACAATCTCCACGGCATCGACATCGATCCGCGCTCTGTCCAAATCGCCGCGGCGGCGGTGGTCACCAAGGCCAAGCGCCTAGCGCCTAATGCGCGGCCCCGGCTAGTGAACCTCGTCGCTCCGGTCCTAGGGCTTGGGAGCTTGCCAGCCGACGACCCCGCACTCGTTCGCCTGCGTAACGACGTTACGCGCGAGACTGGGATTCCCGAGGAACTGACGAACAAGATCCTGAAATCTCTCGCGGGCGTGGACCACCTAGGTTCGCTGCTCAAGGTCGATGCAGCAATCGAAGAGGCGCTCGGCGAAGAGGAGCGCGTCTTTCTCAAGACCGGTCCTTCGCAGGGCGATCTGCTGACTGGCAGATTTCCAGCGCAGCAGACAGCCATCGATTTTACAAAGGCCAGGGCGACGGTCCAGCAACGACTCGAGCAGTTCCTCGCTCATCACGCAGGAGAAGAAGACCTCGGATTGCGGCTCGACGGCGAACAGCTCGCTGCTGGCATTCGCTTTGTCCGCATTGTGAAGGAAGGTGCTTTCGACGTCGTTGTCGGAAACCCGCCGTACCAAGGGGCGACGAAACTTCAGCGGTTCGGATACATAAGTGCAAACTATCCAGCCGGAAAGCCCGACCTGTACAGCGCGTTTATTGAGCGCAGCTTGGGTCTTGTACGAACGGGTGGCGTTTCTGCCCTGATAGCAATGCGAGGATGGCTATTCATCGACCAGTTTGCATCGCTGCGATCGGAGGTGTTGAAGCAGTCCCAGGTCATGGCTTTGGCAGATCTTCAATATCGAGCCTTTGAGCAGGTAGGGCATATCTTCGTCTCGATGTTCACTTTGCAGAAAGGTGCTGGCGGAAGGGCAGCCACCGCAATACGGCCCACCTCACCAGAAAAGCGAGTAGAGGATATTCTGCAGTTGTACCGGAATCGTGCTGGGGTGCTGGCTCAAGACAGATCCTTCTCTTTCGACCCCAGTCAGTTTGCGGCCGTGGAAGGCAAGCCGTTTGTCTATTGGTGGAGTCCAGAGTTCTTGGAGCGATATCGCCTGGCCCCCAAGATCGAGGACGAGTCGCCAGCCCGGTTCGGTATCAACACAGGGCACAACCAAAGGTTCATTAGAGAGTGGTGGGAGGTAGGGCTCGATGATGCGCCGGCGATACTCTTGTCGCAGTCCAAGGGTTGCGTGCAGGATGCCAACTGGCAGCGCTGCATCAAGGGGGCGAACGGTGTGTCCTGGATTGATCCTTGCGACAATGTTGTCAGGTGGAAGAGTAATGGACTCGAGGTGAAGGTTTACGCTGAGCATCTCTATGGCTCATATTCGAGGCAGATTCGCAACGAGTCTGTGTATTTCGAATCCGGCATCGCCTTCACGAAGATCGGTGCAACGTTTTCTGCCCGCGTGCACCGCTACCGGTCGATTATCGAGAGCGCGGCTCCGTCGGTGTACCCCAAAGACATCGCCGCTACGCTGTGTGTGATGAATTCGAGCCTGGGAAGGTTCATGCTCGAATCACTCAATCCCTCAATTAACTTTCAGGTAGGCGACGTGAATCGGCTTGCAATATTCCCAGTTACGGGTTCTGACGATGTGTATTCCTGCATCTTGTCAGCCTTTGAGAAACATGAGGCTGGGCGAGAGAGTTCCTTCGAGTTTATGTCGCCGGGCGCGTCGCAATGGTCGAGCGCCCAGGATTGGGCGCAGAAGGCGGTCGATCGCGCTGCAGGCGAAGCGCTTCCCGCCTTTTTCGGTCAGTCGATTCCGCCAACTCCATCTAGTGTTGTGTCGTACGCCGTCGGGGTGGCCCTTGGACGTTTCCGGGGTTCAGGCGAGGGATTGGTGCGAAAGCGGAGTGAGGCCCTCCTTCGCAATGGCATCCTGTTTCTAGGAGTAACATCCGAAAACAGTGCCCTGAATAGCCCGGCGTGCGCACTCTTGCGTGCTGCTTGGACACAGTGCGGAACCGAGCTTGGGGAGGGCGACAGCCTTGAGTCTTGGCTCCGAAGATCCTTCTTTGGCTACCACAAGGCCGTGTACGAGAATCGGCCCATCTACTTTCCGCTCTCCTCTTCGAAGAGGAGTTTCGTGGCATGGGTGAGCATCCACGGGTGGACATCTACGACTCTTTCGAGCGTGCTCGCCGACCACCTTTTGCCAGAGAAGCGACGGCTGGAGGGTGAGATCGACGACCTCCGGCAGGCGAAGGCGAAGGGCGACAAGGGCGGCAAGGCCAAGGCGGAGCGGCGCTTCGGTGAACTTCAGAAGCTGCTAACAGAGCTCACCGAGTTTATTGAGCGGGTCGTCGAGTGCGCTGAGCGCGGACCTCCGCCGGCCTCACTTGACGAGCCGAAGCGGGAAGTGGATGCCCGTTTCGAGATGAACCTCGATGACGGCGTCATCGTGAATAGCGCGGCGCTCTGGCCACTGCTCGAGCCGCAGTGGAAGGACCCGAAGACGTGGAGGAAGGAAATTGCAGCAGCCAAGGGCCGCAAAGACTGCGATTGGGCGCACCTTGCCAAACGATATTTCCCGGGGCGAGTCGAGGAGAAGTGCAAGAAGGAGCCATCGCTTGCGGTGGCGCACGGCTGCTTCTGGAGGCTGCATCCGGAGAAGGCCTACGCCTGGGAGCTGCGGCTCCAAGACGAGATTCGACGCGACTTCACGATTGACGAGCCGGGCTCCGACGAGGCCCGAAAGGCGTATCTGACCAAGCACGCCGATGAGGCCAAGACTATTCGGGAGAAGGAGGAGCAGCGGCGGCAGCGGAAGGCCGGCAAGAGCGACCAGAGCGAGCTGTTCGAGGAAGCCGCGCTGGAAGGCGGCGACGACGAGGAGGTCGCGTGACCGGGGGACTCATCGCGGCTGCTCTGGAGCAGGAGCTGCTGTCCGAGCTCCGCCGGCTAGGCATCGTCGTGTGGTTGGACGGGACGGGCTACTTCACGCCCTTTGTGGACGCGCTCGCGGCACGTACGGGCGAGGCGGCGTTCGCCTTCCCCGTCGTGGCGTTCCGAGGGAGCTTCGTCGAGCTCGTCCTCGCGCTGGAGCCGTTCGGCAGCGGGCTCGACAACGCCCCCCTGCTCATCCACATGCCAGGCTTCACTGAGGAGACGATTCGGAAGACGCCCGCGCTTGAACTCTACGAGGCGGGCACTCGCTTCCGAAAGGCGCCCGACACCCTCATTCGCGAGGTGGGGCGTGGACGGGTCGCCCCCGAGGCCCTCGAGCAGTTCCTGGCCACAGGCGTTCCTGCGCTCTCTGCTGCCGATGCGTGGCTCGACGGGCAGCTAACCAGCACCCGCGAGGGCCTGGCAGGGCTTCTGGAGAAGCTCGGGATACTGGCGGTTCTTGATGGGGCCGTGGAGGTCCTGCAGCGCCACGCCGGCTATCTCGCGAACAACGTCTCCAACAACGCGGCGCTGGAGGTCTTTGAGGCGTTCCTGGGTCGCCAGACCGGCATGGACGCCGAGTGGCTTCGGTTCTTCGGCGAGAACCCTGAGGTGACGCCGCTGGAGAACGCCGCGACCGCGCTCATGGGCTGGCTGCTGTCCGTCGAGTACGTGCACGACCTCGCCCGTCCGCCGCACCTGCCGGCGCTCGCACGTATTGGTCAGCTCTCGCCGCCCCTCGTGAAGGCCTGCCAGGGGTATGTGCACCACCTTCGCGAGAAGCACCAAGACGTCTACGCGACCATCGCGGACGAGGTCGAACTGCATCTGCACGAGGAATTGCCCGCCATC
>JACRCT010000896.1 GCA_016218885.1 Deltaproteobacteria bacterium
CGGGCAAGGGCTGCATCGACGGCGAGTGCGTCTACCCGCAGTGCCAGTCCGTGACCTGCGGCCCGAACGAGACCTGCGCCGCCGGCTTCTGCTACCCCAAGGACTGCACCCATGAGCAATGCCCCGAGGGTGCAGTCTGCGCCCATCCCTGCGGCGATCCGCTCTCCTGCCCCGGCCGCTGCGTCGAGGAGCTGTGCGCGCCGGTGGTGTGTGGACTGGGCGAGGCCTGCGTCGCGGGTCGCTGCGTCGAGCCCTCCTGCGCCGACAGCTCCTGGAACGGCGCCGAGACCGATGTCGACTGTGGCGGCGGCACCTGCCCGGTGTGCGCCCTGGGCAAGCGCTGCGTCCAGGCGAGCGACTGCGACGCCCCCGCCTGCACCTCCGGCCGCTGCGCCAACACCAGCTGTACCGACGGCGCCAAGAACGGCGACGAGAGCGACCGCGATTGCGGCGGGAGCTGCCCCCTCAAGTGCGCGGCCCGCGCGAGCTGCACCCAGGGGGCCGACTGCGCCTCGCTGATCTGCCGCCAGGGGGCCTGCACGGCCGCGGCCTGCAACGACGGGGTGGCCAACGGCGACGAGAGCGACAGCGACTGCGGAGGCGAGTTCTGCCGCAAGTGCGTCGCCGGAAAAGCCTGCCGACGAGGCAGCGACTGCGTCACCGGCGTGTGCACCAACCAGGTGTGCGCCAGCTAGGGCCCCGATGAATAGCCTCTCTTGGCGGGAAGTGTCCGTCGGGAGAGCGCCATGGACTACCAAGCCGTCCTCGAGGAGCTGGAAGAGCGGGCCGGAGGGCTCGATCGCGAAGCGAGCGAGCGGGCTTTGCGGGCTACCTTGGCCTCGCTGGGCGAGCGACTCCTGCCGTTGGATCTCAGCTTCCTTGCCGCGGAGCTCCCCGCCCCTTTCGGGGAGCTGCTTCGCGCTCGCGAGAACCCGGGCGAGTTCACCCTCGAGGAGCTGTTCCAGCGGGTCGCCCGGCGCGAAGCCGTCGCGGAGGGCTTCGGGCGCGAGCACGCGCTGGCCGTGTGCCAGGTGCTCTCACGGCGTCTCTCCCCTGAAGTGCGCTTCCACCTCCAGGAGCGCCTCCCGGATGACTTCGCGGCGCTGCTCGAGCCGTCCGAGCCGCCCCGGCAGGCCGTCCACCTCCACCGCCCCGAAGAGCCGCGGGCAACGCTCTCCAGCGGACGACCTGGAGGCAGGCGCCCCTTGAGCGAGGCCGCTGCGGACCGAACGCAGTCGGGCTCCGTGGCCAGCGAGCAGAACCCCCATGCCGAGACCAAGCTCTCGAGCACCGAGGGGCTCACCCAGGAGCGCGAGCGCCGCACTCTCGCCGAGGGCCATCCGGGCATCGAGCACCCCTTGAGCGACTCCGACTAGGACCGGTGTCCGAGCCGGGAGCGTCAGCGACCGGATGCGTCGGGACCAGCCCTTTCCCAGCCGTCGCGGCTCGGACCGCCCTAACGGATCCCGGAGCGCAATTCTGGCGACACGTAATAGGATGCCCCCTCTTTTTGAGGGAGCCCCCATGCGAGTCCTCGCCCTGTCCCTTGCCACCGCCGCGCTCGTCCTTGCCGCCTGCTCCAAGGAGAGCACCTCGCCCGACGCCGGCGGCCCCACCCCGGATACCGGTGCGGCCTGCAATCGCCCCTGCGGCTCCGGCTGCTGCGAGATTGGGACGGCCTGCAACCAGGCAACCGGGGTCTGCGAGGCCTGCACCCTCGATTGCACCGGCAAGACCTGCGGCGACGACGGCTGCGGCGGCACCTGTGGCGCGTGCAGCGGCAACCAGACCTGCGGCGACGGCCGCTGCACGGCTTGCGCGACCACGATCTGCGGCGGCACGTGCTGCGCCTCGGGGCAGGTCTGCGACGCGACGACGAGCCAGTGCAAGGCCTGCACGCCCGACTGCACCGGCAAGGATTGCGGCGACAACGGCTGCGGCGGCAGCTGCGGCACCTGCGCGGTGGCGCAGCGCTGCGTCGCCAACAAGTGCGCTGGCTGCGACCTCGCCCTGATGGACTGCCTGGGCTTTGAGATGAAGTGCGGCGACGACCCGGCCACCGGCTGCGTCTGCGGCACCTGCAGCTCCGAGGAGTACTGCTCGGGCGGCAGCTGCGCGTACTGTGCGAGACCGTTGTGCAACGGCGCCTGCTGCCTCGAGGGCGAGCTGTGCAACGCGAGCACGCTGGCCTGTCAGGCCTGCCAGTCCCAGTGCCAGGGCAAGACTTGCGGCGACGACGGCTGCGGCGGCACCTGCGCCCCGGGCTGCCAGCCCAACCAGGCCTGCTCGGCTCAGGGCACCTGCGCCACCTGCACCGCCTCCTGCGGTACGCGCAAGTGCGGCCCGGACAAGGACGGCTGCAGCTGCGGCAGCTGCACCGGGAACGACACCTGTGTAGATGGCCTGTGCCAGCCCTGCGCGCGGCCCCTGTGCAACGGAGTGTGCTGCGCCCCTGGCAGCAAGTGCGACAGCGCGACCAACCGCTGCCAGCGCTGCCAACCCCAGTGCGACGGCAAGGTCTGCGGCGACGACGGCTGCGGCGGGCTGTGCGGCGGCTGCAGCAGCGGAACTAAGTGCCTGGCCGGCCAGTGCACGGCCTGCGCCCCCGATTGCTCGGGCGGCAAGAACTGCGGCGACGACGGCTGCGGCGGCACCTGCGGCAGCGCACCGTGCGACCCGCAGCAGTCGCTGTTCTGCATCGGCAACAAGTGCACCCAGTGCACCCCCGAGCAGGACGCCGAGATCTGCGCGCGCCTGCAGGCGGAGTGCGGCACCCCCTACGCCGTGGACAACTGCGGCAATCGGCGCGGCCCCTCCTGGGGAGCCCCCTGTCCCGAGGGGAAGGAGTGCGACCCGCGCACCTTCAAGTGCGCGACCCCCTGCGCCCCGGAGACTGCCGCCGAGTTCTGCGCGCGCCTGGAGCGGGAGTGCGGCCCGGCTTCGGGCACCGACAACTGCGGCGCGGTGCGCAGCGTCAACGACTGCGGTAGCTGCACCGGGACCCCTTGCGTCGCCGGCCAGTGCCAGTAGCTGGGCCGCTTCCCACAGACGAACCTTCACCCGCTCGACGGCTCGCCCGCGCAGGTGCCCGATCGCCTCACGCCAGAGCGGCAACGGCGCTGCGCCCCAGCCTCGAGACGAGAGAACCGGACAGGTATGGGTGCGCAGCCGCTACTGGAGGTGTTTTCGGACTCCGAGCTTCTGCTGGGAGAGCTCTCGCGCTTCCTGCTCGGCGAGCGACCGCAGCTTCACCAGGCCCGATTCGTGCGCCGCAGCGGAGGTGTTGATCTCCCAACGCGCCTTGATTTCGTCCAACGACAAACCCGCCGCCAACTCCCGGCCGAGCGAAGCGATGATCCTCGAGAGCATCGGCAGATGGTCGGAGCCCGCGCCAGCACTCTCAAAACCCAATAGGGCCTGCGACGGCATCTCCAGTTCGAAGCAGAAGCCGGTCTCATACACGTCGACTGCGACGTCTCTCGTGCGCTCCAGCACGACAGAAGGTCGCTCGACCCATTTCCCGTAGATCTCGGCAGCCAACCGACCGATGTCAGGAGCCCGAAGCCGGTCTTGTACCGGGCCTTCAAAGAAATACCGACGGTATGAGACCGGTCCGATCGGCAGAGTCACGCACACTGCGCCCCCTTTGATCTGAACGATCGGCGACAGAAGCAGGGTCACCGGTTGGCCAGCCTCCAGCGCGGACTCGATGCTCTCGAGGCCTATGGACTGGGTCTGAAGCGCGTCCAACAGGGCGGCGGCGTCCGCCTCGAGGACGCCCCTCTCAACGGCTCGGGGCAGCGGGCCGCCAAGCTCGGCCGCAACCAGCGCCTCCGACCTCGTGACCGCGGCAGAGTAGTTCCTGTCCACGTCCTCTCCCCAGGCCGACAGGGTGAAGTAGGCGAGGCTGTTATTGGCGTTGAGGTTCGCTGCCGCGGGCGGTGCCGTTCCGGAGAGCGCCTCTCCAGGGAACCATGCGATCGACCTCTTCAGAATGGCCGTGGCATCGTCGCGCTCGCCGGCCTCGTGCCTCGCCCTCGCCCTCGAAACCGCCATCGCAGCAAGGGCCGTTCGAGCGGGATCGTCCGGCCGGGTGGAGGCGTCGGTGAGGCGCAAAAATGGATGACCAAAGCTCGTCATGCTCTTGAGTTGGCCACCGACGGTGAGGCCGCCGGACAGGAGTGACACCCAGTTGTCGCCGTCGCGCAGGGCCTTGGTGTTCACGGTGTCCTCGGCAATGCGATTGAGCACCATCGCCGCTTCGGTGTTCATCTCTGTCGGCACGCCAACCAGTTCGAATTCAGGCCGGTCGAACTTGCTGAGTCCCTGGGTGACGACCCTCACAGGCGTCGTCACCGTTCTGGGATCGAACAGCTGCGCGCCCTCAACGAAGTACTGAATGGCGATCTTCCCGTCGGCAACAAACGGCTCACGCGCCCTGGTCTGCTGCCCTTGAGGCGATCCTCCCCGCACCAACTTCGCCAACTTCGTCAGAAACGACGCCACAGCAGCCTCCTTCTCGAGGAACCGATCACTTTCAATAGCCCAGTGGGTGATGGACATACAGCTTCGACCGGTGCCGACGCACCGGACCGCGTCCTGTATTTCGGGCACTCGGTGAGCCTACCGGTCAAAGGAAGTTCGAAGTGCCAGATCCTGGCCCTGACCGGGCAGCGCGGTGCCGGAGGAGGCGGCAGCGGTCGTCGCGTGGCTGTCCGGAGGGGCGTTGAGGAGGGGTGCTGGAGGTCGCGGCGCACACGCCTCCGTCTCTGGCCTCCGCCAAAGCCAGACTGTCCTCGCCGCATCGTTGTGAGTGGGGCGTTCAGGCGCCCGGGTAGATTGGGTCAGCGGCGAAGGTCGCGGGCGCCTGGTCGAACATCTCCTCCTGGCGCGGAGGCGCCCCGGCTCGGGTCACCGGGGGTGGCTTGGTCGGCAGGTCGAGCTTGGGGGGCAGAAGTACAGCGACCTGAAGAGCTGCGTGAGCATCCTCATCCTCGACTACCGCCAGTGGCAGACCGACCGCTTCCACTGCACCTTCCATGTCAGTGAAGACCGCTCACACGAGCGGTTCTCGGACGCCATCGAGATCCATACCGTTGAGCTGCCGAAGCTGCCGCCGTTGGCAGAGCGCTCAGAAGGCGGGGCGAGCGAGTGGCCGCTCGTCGAGTGGGGCCAGTTCCTGGCCGCACGCTCGGAGAAGGACCTAGAGTTGCTCGCCAAGGAGAATCCCGTGATAGCGAAGGCGAAGACAGCGCTCGACACCCTCTCGTCGGACCCGGCCGTTCTGGACCTGGTCGAGTCCCGTTTGCGGGCTGCGGTCGCCTACAAGCTCGAGATGGCGGCACAGAAAGCCGAGGGGCTGCGCGAGGGCGAAGCGAAGGGGCTGCGCTTGGCAGTTGAAGCGACTTGCCGCCTTATGGGCATCGAATGGACCCCCGCACGAGAAGCTGAGGTCTCGAGCCTCGCACTGACTGAGCTCCAGGAATTGTTGACCTCTCTGACCACCTGCAGGCGCTGGCCGAGCAGATAGCCACTGGAGTTGGCGCCCGAGGCTGGCAGCGCGAGTAGAGCCTTGCCCGAGTCCTGTCTGCCAAGAGCCCTCCTCGACGGAACGCGAGCGATCGCGTTTGCGCCGAGCAACTCCTGCGCAGGTTCGCGGCGATCGTGCCCCCGCGCAAGCTCCACTCGGTTCGCTACTTCGGAGTCTTCGCCGCGACTGCAGTCGCTGCAACGGGACCCCTTGCGTCGCCGGCCAGTGCCAGTAGCAATCGGGAGCAAGTGGACCTCCCCTCGCTCGTCGGCTCGCCTGATGGGAGCTTCCCCTTGGGCTTTGCTCCTTGAGGAGCA
>JACRCT010000908.1 GCA_016218885.1 Deltaproteobacteria bacterium
AGCGATAGCCCGGCCCGCTGCGGCCGCCTTCGAGGATCTCGAGAAGGAAAGTCGGGAGCCGCTCATTGCGCCGTGCGAATCGACGCCACCCAAATCTGCGAATCCGCGCCGCCAAATCCGATGGTCTGCTTGGTCACGCCCTTGGCCATGGCCGCCGCCGGAATCGGGAAGGTGAGGGTCTCCCACTGCGCGGTCCCCGAGACCGGGCGCGTCGGCGTGATGCGGGTCCAGGTGCCTCCCGAGGTGTTGACCGAGACGGCGCTCAGGTCCGAGGTGCCCCAGACCATCATCGTCAGGGTGCCATTGGCGTTCGGGTTCGGGATCGGCACCGAGACCGTGGCCCAACCATTGATACCGTCTCCCAAACCCGTCTCGTCGGAGTTCAGGCACTGGCGGCCGCCCTTGGACTCGGTCGCCCCGAATCCGGTCGCCTCGCACACCCCCAAAAGCTTCCGCTGGCCGAGCTGCTCGATGAACTCGGTCGCCTCGGCGGTGGAATCGTGGGTAAGGGCGGTCGTGCCCGCGGCGATCGCCGGGCCGAGCGCCGGCTGACCGGCTTGAACGTCGGCGATGGTGCAGTGCGCCGACGACTCGGCCGCCTTCTCCAGGCAGGTGATCATGTCGTAGCCGTAGAGGAAGGTGTCCTGCACCTTCTGCAGTCGCGCGCGCTCCGGTGAGCCCTCGGTGGTCGACGCCAGCGCGGTCGCCAGAAGGGCCTTCGCCCGATCGAGCTCCGCGCGATCATAGAGCCCGGGCACCTGCGTGATTGGGGTCTCGCTGTACGGCTTGCCGGTCTTGCGCACCGACAGCTCCACCGCGGCGTAGAACTCCTTGACCTGGGGCGCCGCCGCGCGGCCGAACATGTGCGCGATCCAATCGTCGGCGATGGCCTGCGGATCGCGCATGGGATCCCAGAGCAGCTTGGCGATGACGTACTAGAGCGGCCCGTCCAATGCCCAATCGCCCAGGGGGCTCTGGGCGTAGTAGCGATGAATGCCCAGCTGCGACAGGTGCCTGATGTCCGCCGCGAAGTTGCTCATGACCGGGCGAGGCAGCGACCACCACATGCTCTTGCCCACGTAGCTGTAGAAGAGCAGGCGCGGCGCCTTGCGGGCCCAGCGGGTGAGGTAATCGTTGAAGAGCGCGTTCGCCGCCGAGGCGGGATCGGCGATGGGCCGGCTGTATTCGCCCGGCGCGTAATGGGCGAGCCAGGGAATGACGTTGGCGGCTGGCGTCACCGAATCGGGCGGCTCGGTGTAATTGACGTAGGCCAGGTGCAGCAGCCGCGCGTGGGGATGGGTCTTGGCCACCTCGTTGGCGACCTTGTTGGCAAACCAGAAGGCGCGATCGCCCATGAACGGTGCATCCGGCAGCAGTCCCAGCTTGGTGGTGCGTCCGCCGTTGAGGCGCTGATCCAATGCCGTACAGGCGTTGCATTCGCACCAGCCGATGCGACCGTCGTTGGGCGAGATGGAGACGTGCTGCAGGTGGGGATCGGCGGTGAAGAGCGCGGCGACGGTCTTGGCGAACTCCTCGGCGAGGCCCGGCGCGGTGACGCACAGCTGGCCGTTGGTCTTGCGCACGCCGCCGATCAGCGGAAACCACTCCGGGTGCGTGGAGGAATAGGTGGCCGGGGGAATGATCGACGCGTAGCCGTGCGCGCCCCAGACGGCTGCGGGAAGGTAGGAGAAGCCTGCATCGGTCGGCTCGGTCTGGGCAGAGAACAAGCCGTTGAAGCCCATCTTCTGCCCCCAGGTCCAGTTCCGTTCGAGGCGGGCAGGGAAGGTACGCAGGTCGAAGGCGGGCGCGGTGACGATGCGGAACGGGCTCAGGGTTATCGAGGGGGACGCGGGAACGTGCTCGACGTCCAAGGCGAGCCAGCGGCAGCCCAGCTTCTCTTCGAGGAATAGGTAGACGGCATAGAGCACGGCGCGGTTTGAGCCGCCGGTGAGGATCAGCCGCTCGGTGGAGGCTTCCATGAAGATGCCCTCGGGCTTGCCGGTGAGCTCGGAGGGAAAGGCGGAGACGGCCGCTTCGGTCTTGCCCACCTCGATCGTCGGCCCCGTCAACTGGGGGCCGCCCTCGACGACGATCGGCAGCTCGGCGCCGGAGATCGCTCTGAGGTAGCGCGCCAGCTCCTCGGCGGCGTAGCGCTCCGCGGGGTGCTCGTGTTGGGGAAGGACGACCGTCGCCGCCGGCACGCCTCCGCTCACCAGGATGAGCTCCGGCGGCGGCAGCGACCCGTCGGGACCCGTATCGCCGGACCCGCTCGCATCCGAACCGGGGACCCCGGCGTCGAGCCCCGAGTCCTCGCCACCGGCGTCGTCGTGCTCTGCCGCGTCGGAACCCGTGTCGTCGGACAAGCCCGCATCCGAGCCGGCGTCGCGCGCTGCCGCGTCGGTCGAGGGGGCGGGGCCCGTGAGGTCTGGCGTGCTCTCACAGGCGGCCAGCGAGACGATCAGGGTCAGGAGGCCGAGCGATGCCGAAAGCATCGACGAGGCGGTAGGCATGGCGCTTCCTCTTTGGTACGAGCGCAACGGCGCGCGACCACCTTTGTATCGCATCTTCCGGCAGAGAGTCGGCGAGCGCCCCGACGAGCGTCGGAGCCATCTCGGGTCAAGGGGAGGCCACCGAAGGAGCGCCGTAGCCCCGCCTTGCCTGTCCAGAAGCGGGTGCCGCCCGTGAATCGCTCCCATGCTCAGATGGGGCCGGAGGGGGTCAACCTGAGGTTCGCCGCGGTACGCTGGCGAACCCGAGCCTCATCGTCACCGATCCGCCACTTCTCGCGACCTCGAGGAAGCCCAGGCGGTCGTAGAGGTGCTTGGCGGGGTTGTCCAGGTCCACGCTCAAGCTCAGCGCGGGATATCGCGGCGCCGCGAAGCCGAGCATCGCCGCCATCAGGCAGGTGCCAATCCCTTGCGCTCGGTGGTCCGGGAGCACCGACATGGCGAGCTCCGGGGTCGAGTCGTCGAGGTAGCCGAAGCCGCGGCGATCGCCTTTGAGCAGCCGGATCCAGATCATGCCGACCACCGTGCCATCCGCATCGGCGACGAAGCCGGCGTCGTCCGGCGCGCCCCAGTCCTCGGCGTAGACGCGGATCGCCGGCAGGTCCACGATCTCCCGCGGATAGGGGGCCTGGCCGGCCGGGACGTGGACCGCCTGGTAGAGAAATTCGCGCAGCAGCGGGACGTCCCTCGGCTGGAGCGGTCGATAGTCCATGAATCCTCCAAGACACGGTTGCTGCTTGCGAGAGCGAAGCGGGCTGGCTTGGCCGACGTGCGGCAGCCTCTCGGTCTGCGATCCGGCCCTTTCGGGCGACGTCAGGCCCCCGGCCCGCCGTCACCCCGGCATCTTCTGCCCGCCTGAACCTACTGCGGCATTATGCTGCGCGCGCCCACCGCGACGACAAGGAGGGAAGAACCGAGGTGATGGGTCGAAGAGCCAGCCCTGGTCTCGTGCTATGACTGGAGGCGACTTGGGGTGTGCATCGGCCCCAGATCGTCTCTTCCCAGGCGGAGTTCGCGGTCAACTGAGAGCAGCACGTCGAGCGCCCGCGACCTTCGCCGCCCAATGACTCAGGCCGGCACGGCCCCTTCGGACCCGCGGGGCGGCTTCTCCCCGGACGGCGTGGCAGGTAGTCTGTTCGCCGGCATGACAACCCGGGTCGAGGCGGACACGATGAAGACTGTCGTCGCTTTCCTGGCGCTCCTGATGGCGTATGGCTGTGGCAGCGGCGGCGGATTGGTCGCGCCGGACGGCGGGGGAGGTGACGGCTCGGCCGACGCGGCTGCGGTCCAGACGGTGCGGGTGACGCTCTCCTCGGGGTCGGCCGAGGGGCTGGCCGTGCTGACCGGCGCGGCCGAGGCGCGCGTGCAGGACGGGGTGGTCGCGCTGGCCGTGCCCGAGGGAGGGGGCACGTTCGCGGCGGTGCTGGATGAGCAGGATCGTCCTCTCCTCGTGGGCTACGTGCTGTCGGGTGAGGACAGCGCGTTGGACGCCCGCTCCACCGCTCTGGCGCTGACGTTCCTGGCCGCCGCGGGCTACGGCTGGACCGAGCCCCAGGACTGGCCGGCGGTTCTGGCGCTGCTCGCCGCCGACCCCGACTTCGAGCCGGTCGCCGCGGCCGTGACCGCGCGCCTCTCTGCCTCGGCGTTGGCGCTCGATGACGCCGCCGACCCCCTCTTCGAGGCCGTCCGGGCCTACGTGAGGGCGCTCCCCGACACCGTCCCGCCTCCGCTGCCGACGGCCACAAGCGCCAGGGCCGCCAAGCTGGAGTCCTGGGTGCTGGTCCAGGGCGAGAACCCGCAGAGCGGGCTCACCGTCGGTCCCGACGCCCACGGTGACGGCGTCGCGGTCACGAACTGGTTCCGCCGCCACACGCGCGCCTTCGTCTACCGCACGGGCTACGTGGGCGCGGACGGGCAGCCGGTGTCGCTCACGCCGTGGGTGCCGGTCGTGGAGGGCACCTACCTGAAGGCCGTCAAGGGCGCGAGCTCGACGTTGGCGACGGCGTTCGACACCCTCACCGGCTCTCCGATCTTCAGGCCCACCACCGTCGGCCCGTTCACGCTGCCGATCCTCCCCGCCGACGCGCAGCAGACGCTCTACCGGGTGGTGGTCGTTGGGCCGGGGGCCCCGGCGGAGGTGGAGGGGAGCGAGGACCTGAATGCGGCCTGGCTTACCGCGAGCCGAAACCTCGCTCTGTTCACGCTCAGCAAAGAGATCGTCATGCCGCTCCTGTCGACCTTCCTGTCCTGGCGCAAGGACGCCGGGATCGGGCTCGACGAGCACCAGAAGTTCGGGGCGGACCTGCTCGCCGCCGCCACGTCGGCGGGGCTCGACGTGGAGCAGGGGCTGGAGCGCAACGAGTGGCCGAGCATCATCCTGAGCCTGGTCAAGGCGGTTGTTACCAACAAGGCGTTCCGCGAGGAGGTGCTCTGGGACGCGTTCGAGGACCAGCTCATCGCCGACAAGCAGGTCCCGCTCCTCAAGCGGATGAATGGGTTGAACGAGAAGCTCGCGGGCGCGCTGAAGATCGTGGACACCGGGCTGCGGGCGGGGGACCTCGCCTGCGTGGCCCGCGACCTGTCGTTGTCGAAGACCCGGGTCGGCTGGGACGTCGTCGCGGTGCCAGTCAAGATCCGCGTCCTGCCGAACCCGGCCCAGGTCGTCCCCGGCGGTCAGGTGACCCTGACCGCCGACGTCGGCCCCCTGAGCGAGGAGTCGCTCGAGCTGGTCTGGCGGGTCGGGGGCCGGCACGGGAGGCTGGCCATCCTGGAGGCGGGCAACGAGCAGCGCGGCCTGGAGGTGACCGGCAGCCGCCGCGACGTCGTCTACCAGGCGGAGCTCGTTGCTCCGGCGCAGTCCGAGGAGCCCATCACGGTCGAGGTCCTGCGCCGCGTGGGCCAGGAACGCCAGTCCATCGGCTCCGCCGAGGGCGTCATCCGGATCGTCGGGCACACCGCCATCCTGGAGCCGACCTCGCGGACGATTCGTCCCGGGGAGGCCGCGGTCTTCACAGTGACGGTCGAGCCGGTCGACGGCGGCCCCTACGAGCTCCGCTGGCAGACCGAGGCGACGCTCGGCGCCTTCGAGGGCCTGGATACGCAGGGCCGCTCCACGGGGCTCACCGCGACGTACCGGGCCCGCGCCGGCGCCGCGGGCGTCGAGTCGTTCACGGTCGAGGTCCGCGGCGCCGTCGAGGGCGAGGTCGAGCTGCTCGCCACGCTGCCCG
>JACRCT010000909.1 GCA_016218885.1 Deltaproteobacteria bacterium
CCCTCCGTGCTCGTTGAGCACGACCACGGCGATCTCCGGCGCGTCGGCAGGCGCGAACGCCGCAAACCAGGCGTGGTCGCGCGTGAAGTACTCCATCTGGTCCTTCTTGACCCGCTTCTCGCCCAGGGCGATGACCTGCGCGGTACCCGTCTTGCCGGCGATCACCACGTCGAGGCCCTTGGGCCGCTTGGAGTAGGCGGTGCCTCCGGGCTCGTTGACCACCGCTCTCAGGCCGTCGACGACGAGGGCCAGGCTCTGGGGCTTGATGTCGAGCTTGCCGGCTACGACGGGCTCGATGGCCCGCACCAGATGGCCCTCGCCGTCCTCGATGCGGCGCACGACCTGCGGCTTGTAGAGCGTGCCACCGTTGCCGATGGCGGCATAGGCCATGGCCAGCTGCAGGGGCGAGACGTTGTTGTCGCCCTGGCCGATGGAGGTGTTGAGGGCCAGGCCCTTGGTGTAGCCGCCGGGAGTGATGCGGTTGTGGTACTCGACCGAGGGAACCACGCCGGGAGTCTCAGGGGACAGGTCGAGCCCGGGGACGCGCCCGAGCCCCAGCTTCCGACTGATGTCCGCGATGGGGTCGACGCCCATGCGATCGCCCGCTTGGTAGAAGAAGGTGTCGCAGCTCCAGGCCAATGCGGTGTGCAGGTTGACCAGCCCGTGGCCCGAGTCCTTGTGGCAGCGCCAACGGCGCTTCCCCAGCGAGTAGCCGCCGTTGCAGGAAGCGCCCGTGGTGGAGCTGATGATGCCCTGCTCCAGGCCGGCCAGCGCGGTGACGACCTTGAAGGTCGAGCCGGGGTGGTAGTGCTGCTGGGCCACCCGGAAGATGAGCGGCTCGAGCGGATCCTCGCTGATGGCTTTGAGCTCGGCGCGGGTGATGCGGCCGGTGAGCTTGTTGGGGTCGTAGGCGGGCTTGCTGACGACCGCCAGGAGGAAGCCGGTATTCACGTCGACGGCAACGATGGCCCCCGCGGTCGCGCGCTCGAAGGCCTTCTCGGCGACCTGTTGCAGCGGCAGGCTCAGGGAGAGCACCAGGTTGTGACCCGACTTCGCG
Organism: Deltaproteobacteria bacterium; assembly: GCA_016218885.1. Taxonomy (GTDB): domain Bacteria; phylum Myxococcota; class Myxococcia; order Myxococcales; family UBA5297; genus JACRCT01. The sequence continues at coordinate 1,058 of JACRCT010000909.1, forward strand.
GGGGTGAGCCAGTCGATGTCCGCGAGCAGGAAGTCGGAATCGGGGTTCTTGCGACCCTTGGCGTCCACCACCGACTTGATGGTCCCGTCGGTGCCCCTGAGGTCGCCCTCGAAGCGCCGCTCCACTCCGCGCCGCCCGATGTAGTCGCCCAGCTGGTAGCCATGGGTCGTCCCCTGGGCCTCGAAGCCGGCGAGCTCGTCGCCGGAGATCTCGTTCATGTAGCCGAGCACGTGGGCGGCGAGCGTCCCGTGGCGGTAGCGACGGTGGGGGGCGATGACGACGTCCACGCCGGCCAGGTCGAGGCGATTGGCCTCGAACCGGTCGAGCGAATCGAGGTCCACGTCCACCTTCACGGCGAAGTCGCGGAAGCGCTCCAGGCGCCGGGCGCGCTGGTACTGCTCGATGACGCGTGCGACCTCGTCGGCGTCCAGCGAGAGGTAGGTGGCCAGGCGGGGGATGATTTCGTCGAGGCAGTAGCCCTTGGGTTTGCCGGAGGGCTGGCAGAATGCAGGGGTGAGCGTGACGTTGTAGGAGGGCCGGCTGTCCACCAGGATGCGGCCGCGATTGTCGAGGATCATCCCGCGGTCGGCGGGCAGGCGGGTCTCCTTGATGAAGTTGTCGATCCCCTTCTCCTTGAACTCCGCCCCGCGCTGGATCTGCAGGTGGTAGAGCCGGCCGATGAGCAGCAGCAGGGCAATGCCCATCACGATGGAGATCACGACGAAACGGACGCGAAAGTCGCGGCCACCCGCCTGCTTGCCGACCATCATCGGCACGATAGGGCTCCAGTCCCGGCGGGTGCGGGGCGGCGGAGAGCTGCTTGCTGTCGGCGGCGAACCTTCATCATCGGTCGGCGGGAGAGGAGGACAGCTTGGCGCGAAGGAACGGTTTACCTCAATAGCCCCGTGTCCGGCTTCTCGAAGATCCCCTCCAGCCGCCGGAACACCGGCCAGACGAGCAGGGCGGCGAGCGCGGTCAGCATCGCGGTCAGGGGCATCGCGCGCAGCATGGCTGCCCGGCTCAGCTCCGGCGCCGTGCCTACCAACGAGAGCGCCCATACGACGAGGTTGTGCAGCGCGTCGATGGGCGCGGCGACTGCCGCGAAGGCGAGCGCGCTCTTGGCTTCCACGAACGGAGAAACCAGCCGGGCGAGCAGAAAGGTGAAGACCGCGGCGAAGACGTACAGGCCGCTCGGTTGGCCGGACAGGACGTCCACGAAGTAGCCCACGGCCGCGGCTCCGAAGGCCCCCTCGAGAGCCTGGGAGCGCAGCGCGAAGAACAGCACCGCCGCCACCCCGACGTCCGCGCGGGCGACCGAGAGCCCCATCGGCCGCAGGAGCGCGCACTCCGTCGCCAGGAGCCCGAGAGACGCAGCGAGGAGCGAGACGAGCTTCATGGTCGGGGCAGCGACGCCTCGGGGAAGTCTCCGCGTCCGGGCAGCCCCATGAGCACGAAGACCTCCTCGACCTTGGCGATGTCGGCCGCAGGAACCACCTCGGCCTTGAGGAACATCCCGTGGTTGGCGCGCACCACGTTGGTCACCCGCCCCACCATCAGTCCCTTGGGGAACACGTCGTCGGTGCCAGCGGTGATCAGGATGTCCCCGTCCTCCACGTCGTCGGTGCGCAACGCCTGTACCAGGGACGGTCGCTCGCGGGCGCCCTGACCCATGACCTTGGCGCGGGCTCGCGAGCGCTGCACCCGTACCGGGACCGCGAAGTTGGTATCGGCCATCAGGAGCACGTCCGCGCTGTGCAGGCCCGCCGAGAGCACGCGGCCAATGATGCCGTCGCTGCAGACCACCGGCATCCCCTTGGAGACCCCATCGGCGGTGCCCTTGCCGATCTTGAAGGTGAGCAGGTTCATGACCGGCGCTTCGCCGATGATGGGCGCGGTCAGCAGCGGGGTCGGCGCAGTCTCGGCGAAGCCGATCATCCGGCGCAGCCGATCGTTCTCTGCCTGGGCCTCGATGAGCCGAGCGACGGTCCCGCGCAGCTCGGCGTTCTGCCTCTGCAGACCGAGGTTCTCCTGGTGGGCCTCGCGCAGACTGAGGTACCCGTTCCACAGCTCGATGCTCTTGCCGAGCACCCGGCTGATGCCCCGCTCGATGGGCGTGGTGACCAGAATCACGCCGCGGTCCACCGCGTTGAGATCACGGCCGTCCTTCGCCCAGGCCAGATAGGTGACAAGGGGCAGGACGAGCAGGACGCCGATGGCGAACAGCTCCCGGTACCGCTTGATCAGTGCCAGCAAGGCGTCCCGCCTGATCGGTCCTCGGACGCCGCCCGAGCGGCCCGCCGGTCCGTTCGCCGCGTCGAGCGCCAGCGCCTCTCGCGCACCTGGCTACCTGACGCAAAGCATTTATTTCACTTGCATTTTCTCAGGCGGGTTTCTAGGGTGTCAAGCTTTCTTGCGGCCAACATTTGCCGCATTTCAGGAGCGGGCGCGGCGTTGAAGCCAGGCGGCCGCGGATGGATCGGTCCGGTATTGGGCCTCGTAAGGAGCAGCCTTCCATGCTCGACACGCTGCGGAAACACTCGAAGTCCGCGCTCATCTACGTCTTCTTCTGCATCATCATCGTCGTGTTCGTCTTCTCCTTCGGTCCGGGATCGGGCGGCTGCCGCTCCGGTTCGAAGGAGGGCGGGAGCGGCGAGACCTACGCTGCCATGGTGAACGGGGAAACCATCCCCTACGCCGACTTCCAGGCCACCTACGCGCGCATCTACAAGGACTACCAGAACCGCGCGGGCGGGGCGTTCACCGAGGAGCTGGCGCGCTCCATCCGCCTGCGCGACACGGTGCTCGACCAGCTGATCGACCGCGAGCTGCTGGCCCAGTCGGCGCTCGAGCACGGGATCGCCGTCTCGGATCAGGAGTTGGCCGAGAGCATTCATAAGGCCTTCAGCTACGAAGGCAAGTTCGACCCCGAGAACTACAAGCTCATCATCGAGCGGCAGCTGGGCATGACCGTGTGGCAGTACGAGGAGCAGGAGCGCCGCCGCCTCGCAGCCCAAAAGATGATCGCCAGCGTCCTCTCCTCGGCCAAGGTCTCCGATGACGAGGTGAAGGCCGAGTTCGTTCGCGAGAAGGAGAAGCTCGACCTGGGCTTCGTGAAGTTCGCCCCCGCCGCCTACAAGGCCGAGGTCGCCCGTCCGGACGACGCAGCGGTGGACGCCTACGTGAAGGCCAATGCGGCCAAGATCGAGGAGACCTACAAGTCCAACTCGTATCGCTACCGCAAGCCCAAGCGCGTCAAGGCCCGCCACATCCTGGTGAAGGTGGACGAGAAGGCCACCGAGGCGCAGGCCGAGGCGGCCAAGAAGAAGCTCGTTGAGCTCAAGACGAAGATCGCTGCGGGGGCCGACTTTGCGGACGAGGCCAAGGCCGTCAGCGAAGATACCGCGACCAAGGACAAGGGCGGAGACCTGGGCGAATTCGGGCCCGGCGCGATGGACCCCATGTTCGAGAAGGCGGCGTTCGCCCTGAAGGTGGGGGAGGTCTCGGAGCCGGTGCGCACCCGCTACGGCTTCCACCTGGTGAAGGTCGAGGAGATCAAGCCCGAGGAGAACAAGGCCCTCAAGGACGTGGAGAAGGAGCTGGCCGTCGAGCTGCTGATCGACGAGGCCGCCAAGGCCGCCGCCCGCAACAAGGCGGTCGAGACCCTGGCGCAGGTCAAGGCCGGCAAGACCCTCGAGGAGCTGTGGCCGCCGGAGCCCAAGAAGGACGAGCCGTCCCAGGCGTTCAAGTTCGACGTCGGCGGGGCCAAGCCCGCGGCTTCCTCGACCGGTCCCTTCTCGCCGTCCAACGACTACGTGCCGCAGATCGGCGTGGATGCCACGCTGTCTCGGGCCGTGCTCGGCCTCGACGAGAAGAAGCCGGTCGCCGACCAGCCCTTCGAGGTCAACGGCAGCTTCTTCGTGGTGGTGCTCAAGTCCCACGAGAAGCCGGACTTCAAGCAGCTCGAGGAGAAGATGGACGAGTTCCGCGACAAGGCCCGCCAGAAGAAGGCTGGCGAGCAGCTGGACACGTTCCTCAAGGCTCTGAAGGAGAAGGCCAAGATCGACAAGAACCAGTCGTTCCTCTCGGGTTCGGCGATGCCGGGCGCGGGCGTGATCGATGGGTAGCTTCTAGCCATCCGCCGTCACCATGAGCGCGCCCGGCCTTCCCTCCCAGGAAGCCGGGCGCACTGGTATCGAGGGACCGGATCCCATGAGCGTCGATAGGGTCACGCTGGTGCTCGCCTCGGGCTCACCCCGCCGTCGGGCGCTGCTGGGGCAGATGGGGATCCCCTTACAGGTCGAGCCGCCCGACGTCGATGAGGGCGACCTGCCCGGCGAGCGCCCGATGGACTTCGTGACGCGCGTCGCCCGCAAGAAGGGCCTGGCCGTCCTTCAGGCGCACCCGGGGCGGATCGTGCTGGCGGCGGACACTGCCGTGGTGCTCGAGGGGCGGTTGTTTGGCAAGCCGGCCGACTTCGCCCATGCCAAGCAGATGTTGCGTGAGCTCGCTGGCCGGGTTCACGAGGTGGTGACCGGAGTCTTCGTCGCAGGGCCTCTGGCCGAGCGGAGCCTGGCGGTCACGACCCGGGTCCGCTTTCGCGCCCTGAGCGAAGAGGAGATTGGCTGGTACGTGGCGACGAGCGAGCCCATGGACAAGGCAGGCGCCTACGCCATCCAGGAGCGGGGTGGGGCGTTCGTCGAGTCCATCGAAGGCAGCACCTCGAACGTGGTGGGCCTGCCGCTCGCCGAGAGCCTGGAGTTGCTGGAGTCGGTGGGGCTGGAGCTGCCCTGGCGGAAGGTGCGGCCGTGAGCGTCCGGGAGAACCTGGAGAAGGTGAAGGCGCGCATGGTCGCGGCGGAGGCACGCGCGGGGCGACCAGCGGGGTCGGTGCGTCTGGTGGCGGTCTCCAAGACGCAGCCGATGGAGAAGATCCGCGCGGCCTACGAGGCGGGGCAGCGACTCTTTGGCGAGAACTACGCTCAAGAGCTGCGCGACAAGGCCGAGGCGCTCAAGGACTTGCCGGACCTGGCGCTGCATTTCATCGGCACGCTGCAGAAGAACAAGGCCAAGTACGTGGTCCCGGTGGCGGCAATGTTCGAAGCCCTCGATGACCTCGGGCTTGCCCGCGAGCTCGACAAGCGCGCTGCAGCGGCGTCGCGAATCCTCCCGGTCCTGGTCGAGGTGAACCTGGGGGAGGAGCAGAAGGGGGGCGTCCGTCCGGACGACCTGGCTGGCTTCCTCGCGGCGCTGCGCGGCCTGCCCTCGATGCGGGTCGAGGGGTTGATGTGCATCCCCCCGCCCTGCGAGGACCCGGAGAGCACGCGGCCGTTCTTCAGGAAGGTCGCGCTTCTCGGGCGCGAGCACGGCCTGGGCGCGCTCTCGATGGGCATGAGCAGCGACTTCGAGGTCGCCATCGAGGAGGGCGCCACCCTCGTGCGCGTGGGGACGGCCATCTTCGGAGAGCGCAGCTACCCGGCGCGGTGATCTCGGTCGCGTGTCCCCGCTAGATCTCCCGGAAGCGCCAGCGGTTCTCTTGCGTCAGCTCCGCCCGGAACTCCGCCCCGCAGTAATAGCAGCGGATCTCGTCGCCCACCTTGATTCCATCGTCGTAGGGGTTGTTGGCGCTGCACAGAGGGCAGTCGAAGTCTTTCTTCGAGGCCACGTCCTTGTCGGCTTCCTCTTCCTCGGCATGTTGCGGCAGCTTCTGCATCGTGCGCCTCGTCGCTGCTGGGCCTACCAGCGGTTGAGGAAGTCATCCAGCTCGCTATTCGCCTTGGCCCGCTCATCACGGGCGTCGCGCAGCAGGGCCAGCACCGCTACCTGCTTCTGCACGACCGCCGCGATATCCGCCAGTGGAAACTCGGCGACGTCCGCGGCATCGGCAGCGGTGGCATTGCAGCCGCGCAGCGAGCGGGGCGCCAGAACCTCGGCCTCGCCAAAGAAGTCGCCTTTGCGTACCGAAGCGATCACCGCGGCGTCGTGGCCGAGTGTGACCTCCCCGCGCAGCACCAGGAACAGGCTGTTGCCCGCATCGCCCTCCCGGAAGATGGCCTGCCCGGCGGCCAGGCGCCGCGGGACGGCATTATCGATGAGGCGCTGCGTGCCCTCCTGCCCGGCGGCCCTGAAAAGGGGGGCTGTCCCGAGGAACTCGTCCATCTCCACGAGCTGTCTCAGGTTGACGTGCTTGAGCTCAAGCCGGACGACCGGGACGGCCGCCTTCTCGTCACTCCCCATGACCACCTCGAGGCCCCAGAGCATCGCCAGGACGGATGGATTGTAGGACTAGGAATTCGAAGGGGTCAAACAACCTTCGGGTGCAGCCAGGATCCTGCGCTCGCCCCCACATGGAGATAGGCTGGTCTCATGGGACGACGACACGGAAAAGGTTCATCGCAGGGCAGTCCGCCGAGCGACTTCGAGTTCGAGCGCACGCTCGCTGCGGCCGAGGAGGACGGGGCCGCGGGGGGGCTTGATGCGCAAGGAGAGGGAGGCGGCCCGGACGCGGGCACGGAAGCGTGTTGCACCTGCGGCTCGAACGAGTTCCTGCTCGAGGCCTATCTCCACGTGGTCGACGGCCGGCCCCGGCAGGAGTTGGTCGAGGTCGAGACGCTCAGCTGCCCCCACTGCGGTAAGGAGTACGAAGCCGTCCAGATGGAGGACGGGCGCATCCTGCGCGGCGAGTTTCAGGGGCACGTCGAGCTCGAGGACGAGGACTAGTACCACCCGCCCGAAGTTCTTTCCGGGTTCGCCGATGAATGCCTGGCGGGCTTGTACCCACTGAGGGGCATGCCTGGCCCGAAAGCAATCAAAGTCGTGGTCCCCGAGAATCTCCGCGCTGACTTGCAGCGCGCGTCGGCGATGGAGCGCGGATCGCATCGCGACGTTGTGCGTGCCCGCATCGTGCTCTTGGCCGAGCAGGGGCTGACGAACCCGGAGATCGCAGCGAAAGCCGGGTGCACTGAGCGGAACGTGTACGAGTGGCGGACGCGATTCGCGCTCGCCCCGTCGCTCGATAGCCTCAAAGATCGGGGGCGGACCGGCCGGCCGGCCAGAATCCCGGTCGATGTGCGGTGCGGTCTGGTCAAGCTCGCCTGCCAGCGGCCGGACAAGGAGAAG
>JACRCT010000910.1 GCA_016218885.1 Deltaproteobacteria bacterium
ATCGACCGGGCTCGCCCTTCTCGTCCGTCGATTGCCGATCCCCGTCCGAACTTCAGCGTTGCTCCTCATCCCCGTTCTTCACTGCACTGGAATCAATCGCGCCTTGTGAAGGCCGGCGTGCCTCATCTGGATGATCATTAGAATGGACACCACCCCGCAACCTTGAATAGCCTATTAGCCACGATGCCCAGAAAGGTCCCTACGCTCTTCCCAGCGCTGGCTCGGCAGCTGGAAACCCTTGGCGAGCGCCTGCGGCTGGCCCGCCTGCGGCGCAGCTACTCCGCGTCGACTGTGGCTGTGAGGGCTGGCATCACGCGCGTCACCCTGGCGCGCATCGAACGGGGCGACCCGGGCACGAGCCTGGGCGCCTATGCGGCGGTCCTGCGCGTGCTCGGCCTGCAGGGCAGCCTCGACGCCGTGGCGGGTGATGACCCGGTGGGGCGCAAGCTGCAGGATCTGCAGCTGCCGGTGCGTCGCCGGGCGCCTCGTCGCAAGGCCCAGCACAAGGAGGACGAGGCAGGTGACCTATGAGCCCTCGCGCGTCCAGGCCCACTCGCGAGCATGTGGAGGTCGTGCTGGACGCCGACTTCCTGCCTCAGGCCTGTCCGGTGGGCACCTTGTTCCATGCAGCAGGACCTGGCGGGGGCCTGTTCTCCTTTGCCTCCGACCGGACGTGGCTGACCCATCCGTCCGCCTTCGAGCTGGATCCGCAGCTTCAATTGCACGGGTCCGAGAGCTATCCGGCAGGTGCCGCCTCGTCGTTTGGCATCTTCGTGGACTCGGCACCGGATCGCTGGGGAAGGCTCCTGATGGAGCGCAGGGAAACGTTGCGTGCGCGCCAAGAAGGGCGCCGGCCCCGGGTCCTGGGTGACTGGGACTTCCTGCTCGGCGTCCACGACAGCTGTCGCCTGGGAGCATTGCGGTTCCGGCGCGATGGCGCGGCGCCGTTTCTCGACGACGACAGCGCCATGGCGGCACCGCCGCTGACCTGCTTGCGCGAGCTGGAGGCGGCGGCCCAGGCGATCGAGGATCCCCAGGCGACGCAGCGCCGGCAGTTCTCCCAGTGGCTTGGCGCGCTGCTGGCTCCAGGCAGTTCGTTGGGCGGCGCGCGACCCAAGGCAAACTTCACGGACAAAGACGGGACGCTGTGGATCGCCAAGTTCCCCAGCCGAGAGGACCGTCGAGACGTCGGCGCGTGGGAGGCGTTGACCCACGACCTGGCGCGGGACGCCGGCATCGACGTGCCGCCAGCTCGAATGCTCGGCTTGGCCGGGCGCTACCGCACCTTCGCCTGTCGCCGTTTCGATCGTACTGCCGCAGGCCGGCGGCGCTTCTTCGTCTCCGCGATGACACTGCTTGCTCGCAGCGACGGCGAGGGGGGCAGCTACCTCGATCTGGCGGAATTCCTGAGCACGCGGGGGAGCACGCGGCACAAGGCGGTCGATCTCCGGCAGCTCTGGAGTCGAGTGGTCTTCAATATCCTGGTCTCGAACACCGACGATCATCTGCGCAACCACGGCTTCATCCTCGAGAGTGACGGTTGGCGCCTCGCACCCGCGTACGACGTGAACCCGAACGTGGACCGGCAGACGCATGCGCTTGCCATCGATGCCACCGACCCGTCCTCGGACCTCGAGCTGGCGCGGGCAACGGCCCGCTACTACGGAGTCAAGGCGGCGCAGGCCGACCGGCTCATCGAGGCAATCGCCTCGGCAGTGGCAACCTGGTCGGCCCGGGCCAAGGCATCGAGGCTGCCCCGGGCCGAGACCGAGCTGATGGCCGCAGCCTTCAAGGCGGATAGGTAGGCGGGCCACGCCCAAGAACAGGAAGGTGCGTGCGGTTCCACCCCTCGCGAGAGCAGCGCGCCCTGTGAGGACAGATCCTCGGGCCTGGTCGTAGCTCCTCGTTCGCGGGCGCGCCCACGACGGTCGAGACCGGCGTCCGCTACGTGCCCGGCGCAGGGGAGAGCGCCTCATGCCCGCCGGCCTCGCGGAGGATGGCCTCGAAGGCCGCCTGGTCCGGAGCCACGAATCCCGGGGCGTCGGGAGCGCCAGCGAGGTTGCGACAGAGCGCACCCGCCATCCGTCGCGCCGGCGGCAGGTGCGCGGAGAGAACCCAGGCAGGGTCGAGGTCGGCCACCGTCTGGATCCGCGCACCGAAGCGGGCCGGCTCGACGCAGTCCATCCAAGGTGAATCCAGAGAGGCCCACAGGCGCTGGCTGGACGCCAGCCCCTCGTCCGGCAGCTCGTTGGCCAGCAGGGCCGGCGCAGCGCCCTGAGGGTTCGATCGCCTACGTCGAGCTTCTCGCCGGGGTTGAGCAGCCTGACGCGATCCAGTGGCAGAGCCCGCAACCCGACCTCGAGCTTCGCCATCGCGACGAACGTGGTGAGCACCTTCGCCGAGGTCGCCCGGGCCAACAGCAGGAGCAGGGCGCCGACATGGTCGGGATCGGTGTGCGTCAGGTAGATCCACCTCAGGTCTGCCGGGTCGACGATGGACTCGACTTGCCGAACGAACGCCTCGCCGTCCGCGAGCAGGCCGGTGTCCACCAATTAGGGCTGCTTCGCCTCGACGAGGAAGGCGTTGACCGGCAACAGGCCGAGCGTAGGTACAGGCACGAATGCTGGAAGCACGTGCAGGCCCTTCCCGGTTCGCTCGCTCATTGACCACGGCGCGAGGCGCCGAGCTGCCACCCTCGGCGGGCCAGCCTCATCAGGACGTGGCTCATCTCCCGGTTCGAACCCAGGCGCGGCAGCGGCCTGAGTTGCCCCACGTGGTGCAACTCATCTCCCGGCCCGAACCCCGGCGCTGCTGCGGCCTGAGTTGCTCCATGTGGTGCAACTCATCTCCCGGCTCGAACCCCAGCGCGGCAGCGGCCTGAGTTGCTCCACGTGGGCAACTCATCTCCCGGCTCGAATTCCAGCGCGGCAGCAGCCTGAGTTGCCCCACGTGGTGCAACTCATCTCCCGGCTCGGGGCCCGGCGCGGCAGCGGCCTGAGTTGCCCCACGTGGTGCAACTCATCTCCCGGGTCGAGCTTGGGAAGGGGCCGGTGGTCGAGGTGGCCGCCGTCCAAGCGCAAGAATCATCGGCGCACTCGCTCGCCCATCGGGCGCAGCGCCAGGCGCCTTGCCGCCACTCATGGCGGGCCAGCCTCATCAGGACGTGGCTCGGGCCTTCAGACCCGTGCAGCTTGAAGCACAGTCGGGATGCGCTGCGGCGGTCTGCGCGCTGGGAGACCCGTCTTGGACTTCGAGCCCAATGAAGAGCAGCGCGCCCTCTGCCAGGCAGTCCGGACGTTCGCCCGGTCCCTCAACGGCTCCCTGATCGAGCGTGACGCCCAGGCCCTCTTCGATCGCGAGGCCTGGCGACGCTGCGGCGAGTTCGGCATCCAGGGCATGCCGGTTCCCCGCGAGTACGGTGGCGGCGGCCACGACCTGACCACCACGCTGCTGGCGATGGAGGCCCTCGGCTACGGCTGCGAGGACAACGGGCTCGTCTTCTCGCTCAACGCCCAGATGTGGGCTGTCGAGCTGCCGCTCGCGCGCTTTGGCACCGAGGAGCAGAGGAGGCGCTTCCTGCCCGCGCTCTGCAGCGGCCAGCGCGTCGCCGCCCACGCCATCAGCGAGCCGGATTCGGGTTCGGACGCGATGGCGATGCGCGCCCGCGCCGTCCTCCAGGGCGACCACTACCTCCTCGACGGGACCAAGACCTTCGTCACCAACGCCCCCGTCGCTGACCTGGTCCTCGTCTTCGCCACCGTCGATCCTCAGGCGAAGATGGCGGGCGTCACCGCCTTCCTCGTCGAGCGGGAGACGCCCGGCCTGACGCTGTCCGCCCCCATCGCCAAGATGGGGCTGCGCACCTCCCCGATGGGCGAGGTCCTCCTGGAGGGCTGCCGGGTCCCGCTAGCCAACAGGCTGGGCAGCGAGGGGGCGGGCTCGGCGATATTCAGCGGCGCGATGGAGTGGGAGCGCTCCTGCATCTTCGCCTCGCGGCTGGGGGCCATGGAGCGGCTCTTCGAGAAGACCGTCGCCTATGCGCGCGAGCGGCGCCAGTTCGGCCAGGCGCTCTCACGCTTCGAGCGCGTCGCCGACCGGCTGGTGGACATGAAGGTCGCCCTCGAGGCGGGCCGGCTGCTGCTGTACCGCGTCGCGGCGCGCAAGGACCAGGGCCACGACGCGGTGCTCGATGCCGCCATCGCCAAGCTCTTCGTCTCCGAGGCGCACGTGCGCCAGGCCCTCTCCGCCATCCAGGTTCACGGCGGCTACGGCTACACCACCGAGTTCCAGGTCGAGCGCGAGCTGCGCGACGCGGTCCCCGAGACCCTCTACTCCGGCACCTCGGAGATGCAGCGCAAGATCATCGCTCGCCTGCTGGGGCTGTGACGGCACGTGGGCGCGAGGCGGGCCGGGAGTGGCGCTCTCTACGAAGGAGCGCGAAGGGGGGGTGATGGAGGCACGTTCGCTGTTCGAGCTGGTCGCGTCTGCCGCGTCCCGCTTCGAGGACAAGACCGCGGTCTTCGGCGAGGCGGGCTCGCTCTGCTTCAAAGAGATGCTCTCCGGCGCCCTGGGCGTCGCCCAGGTCCTGCAGCAGGCGGGGATCGGCCGCGGTGACCGCGTCGGCCTGTGGATGGAGAAGTCCCCCCGCAGCGTCCAAGCTCTGCTGGGCATCCTCGCCGCTGGCGCCGCCTACGTGCCGCTCGATCCCCGCGCGCCTTGGCGACGCGGCCGCGTCATCGCCGAGGATTGCCGGCTGTCGGCCCTCTTCGTCGATGAGGTCCGCCTACCCGCCCTGCCCTCTCTGGTCGAGGGGCTCGAGCTGCGCCTGCTCGTCGTCGACGCGCCGCGCTGCCAGGAGCTTCCCCGGCTGAGCTGGACGCCCTTCTCCTCGTGTGTCGCGAGCCCCCCGTCCGCGCAGGCCGTACCGATCGACCCCGATGACGTCGCCTACATCCTCTACACCTCCGGCTCGACCGGGACGCCCAAGGGAGTGGTGCACACCCACGCGTCCGGCCTCTCCTTTGTGCGCTGGGTGCAGGAGCGCTTCGCCATCCGCCCCGACGACGTGTTCTCGAGCCATGCGCCGTTCCACTTCGACCTGTCGATCTCCGACCTCTACGCCTCGCTGGGCGCAGGAGCGCAGGTGCGGCTCTTCAACTCCACCGAGGCGATGCTCGCCCCGCATCTGGTGCGCGCCCTCGACGAGGACGGCATCACCGTCTGGTATTCGGTCCCCTCGATCCTGGTGTCGATGCTCGACGCCGGTCTCGAGCGCCGCCGACCACGCCGGCTGCGCACCCTCTTCTTCGCCGGAGAGGTCTTCCCCACCCCGCAGCTCAAGCGCCTGCGCCGCGCGTTGCCGGACGTCACCCTCGCCAATCTCTTCGGGCCCACCGAGACCAACGTCTGCACCTATTACGAGGTCCCCGCGCAGCTCGAGGGCGAAGCGCCTATCCCCATCGGCAAGGGCTGCGAGAACCTCGAGACCTTCGTGGTCGACGACGAGGGCCAGGTGGTCGCCGCCCCGGGACAGGAGGGCACGCTCTGGGTGCGCGGGGCAAACCTCATGCAGGGCTATTGGAACGATTCCCAGCGCACGGCTCGCCTGCTCCAGACCGACCCGCGCGGCGTCCCGGGAATGGCTTGCTGCACCGGCGACCGGGTCAAGCTCCAGCCCGACGGCGACTACGAGTTCCGGGGGCGGCGTGACCACCTCGTGAAGACCCGGGGCTACCGGGTCGAGCTCGGAGACATCGAGGCAGCTCTGGCCAGCCATCCCGAGGTGCGCGAGGCCGTCGCGGTGCCGCTGCCCGACCAGGCGCTGGGCAACCGCATCGTGGCCACGGGCGTGCCCCGCGCCGGCGCCACCCCGGACGGCAAGAGCTTGCGCGTCTTCTGCAGCGAGCGGCTCCCC
>JACRCT010000928.1 GCA_016218885.1 Deltaproteobacteria bacterium
CGGCCAGAAGCTCGATCTTGGTGACCGGGCCCTCGAACCCGACCTCGACGTTCACCGCGCCACCGACGAGCGCGCCTTCTGCGGGCGTGAGGATGGAGCAGTTGATGGCGACGGGAGCAGCAGCGTCGGCAAACGTGCCAGCGTCCAACCCCGCCGGCGGCGGCGTCGTTTCACCACCGCACCCTGTGCCCAGAAGCAGTGCCGCGGCAGCAGCGGTAACACAGAACCGGTTCATGTGAGTCTCCTCGATAAAGGGGCGACTTTTTACACCCACGATGGTCCGAAGGGCAAGCCGGCCTCCGGCAGGCTCTCTGGCTGCCTGTGGCCCGGGCGAGGTGGTGCGAGCCCCCTCGAGCGCAATCGCCCGACCGCTTCGAGGTGCGTCCCGCGAGGGCCGGCCTCAGAAAGAAAAACGCAGCGACCAATCCCGTCGCTCGGGGAAGACCGCGGTGAGACGGGTGCCGTCCGGCGACTTGCTCCAGCCCTCCGAAGCCTTGGCCAGGGGCTCCTCGGCGCCCAGCGCGGGCAGCTCACGTCCGTCGAGCTCGAGGCGTGAGAAGCGGGAGGCGGCCCACAGGCGCACCTCGAGCTGGCGTGGCCTGGGCTCGTAGGTGCCTTCGCGCCGCTCCGGTCCGAAGAGCAGCGCGCCGCCGTCGGCGGGCCCCAGCGCATACTCCACCCGGGAGAAGGCGCCCTTCTCGAAGTCGAAGCCGTCCCCGTCGTCCTCGTAGAGGACGAACCTGCTCCCCGCCTTCGCCGGGTAGAGCTCGAAGCGGAGCGAGCGCGGAGCCTCGAAGTCGGACCAGGCCATGGGCTCGAGCATCGGCAGGATGGCCCCAGCGCGCACGAACAGCGGCAGGCTCCCCAACGCCACCTCCAGCTCGACCGTGACGGGGCCTTCGACCACCGTGCCCGACCCGTAGTCGTACCAATGCCCAGCGGGCAGGTACACCTTGCGGGTCGTGGCTCCCTTCTGAAGGACCGGAGCCGCCAGCAGCCAGGGCCCCAGCATCGCCTGGTCGCCGAGGTTGGCGGTGGCCGGGTCGTCCTGGAACTCGTACACCAGCGGCCGCAGGATGGGCTCGCCGGTCTGCGATGCGTGGTGGGCGAGGCTGTAGAGGTAGGCGAGCAGCCGGTAGCGGTCACCGATGACGCTGCGCGACAGGTTCTCGACCTGCGGCCCGAACTGCCAGGGCTCCTGGCGGTTGCCGTTCTTCGAGGTGTGGCAGCGGAAGAACGGCGAGATCGCGCCCAGCTGCATCCAGCGCGCGTACAGGTCGCTGGTGGCCTTGCCCGAGAAGCCTCCCACGTCGCTGCCCACCAGCGGCACGCCGGAAAGCCCCAGGTTGAGCAGCATCGGCAGGGTGTCGTGCATGGCCTGCCAGGTGCTGGGGCTGTCGCCGGTCCACACTGCGGCGTGGCGCTGGATGCCCGCGAACCCGGCGCGGGTGAGCAGGAAGGGGCGGCGCTTCGGCTGAGCCGCACGCATGCCGTCCCAGGTCGCCTTCGCCTGCTGCAGCGCATAGACGTTGTGGGCTTCGGCGAAGGTGGTGGGGCGCCCCTCTCCGCGGGCGAGGAGGTGGTCGGGCAGCGTGCGGCCCCGGTCCTTGCGGAACGTCGCCGGCTCGTTCATGTCCAGCCAGACTCCGCGTACGCCCAGGTCGGTCTGTGCCTTCACCAGCGACGCCCACCAGGCGCGAGCCTCGGGGCAGGTGAAGTCCGGGAAGACCGAGTGGCCGGGCCAGACCTCGTCCACGTGTGGCGTCCCGTCGGGCGTCTTGAGGTAGTGGCCTCGCCGCGCGCCCTCCCGGTAGACCGCCCACTGGGGATCGACCTTGATGCAGGGGTCGACGATGACGCTGGTCTTGAAGCCGATGGCCTCCAGCGTCTCCACCAGCTCGCGCGGGTTGGCGAAGCCCCTCTTGTCCCAGGTGAAGGAGCGGTAGTCGTCCTGGTGTTGGATGTCGAGCCAGATGCCGTCGGCGGGGATGCCGCGGCGGCGCAGCTCGGTGCAGACCTCCACGACCTGCGAGTCGGGATGGTAGCCCCAGCGCGACTGGTGGTAGCCCAAGGCCCAGCGCGGCGGCAGCGGCATGCGGCCCGTCAGCCAGGTGTAGCGGTGCAGCACCTCGGCCATGGAGGGGCCGGCGAACAGGTACTGGTCCATCACCCCGGCGGCGGCGGTGATGCGGTAGACCGTTGGCGAGGTGGCCGCCATGTCAAAGCGCAGCTTCGTGCTGTTGTCGGTCAGGAGCCCGTAGGCGACCTGGTCGCGCAGGCCGATGAAGAAAGGGATGGAGACGTAGAGCGGATCGGTCTCGGGCGGGTAGCCGCCGTAGCGGTCGTCGAAGGGGTCGGTGTTCCAGAACGTCATCGACCGGCCGCGCTTGTCGAGAGGGCCGACCTTCTCTCCGAAGCCGTAGAAGCGCTCCTGGGGAGGCGTGTGGCGCTGGATTCCGCAGCCGCCGCCGGAGGCCGGCTCGAGGTAGCCGTCGCCGGGGACCTCCTGGAGCAGGATGTGTCCCGCGCGATCGGTGGCCGACAGATGCAGGTCGGGGAAGACGCGCACGTCCAGGCAGCGGGTGCGCAGCGTGACTGCCTCGTCGTCGACGAGGATGCTCGCGGGCACCTCGGGCCAGTCCTGGGTGCGCACGGCCCAGGAGCGAGACCAGAGCGGGGAGCGCACCGTCCGGTAGCGCAGCCTCACCACCCCGTCGGCCAGCACCGCCAGCTCGAGGCGGCGATCGTCGCAATGGGCGACGAGGCCGCGCCGCGCGGGGTCAGGGCGGATCCACGAGGGGCGCGAGGCGGGGTACTCGACGAGCGACATGCTGTCTCCAGCGGGCGCACAAGCTAACCCAAGAGGGGCGAACCGAAAAAGACCCGCAAAGCGATTCCTCGCCCTGACGGCCGCCCGCTTCAGGGGCGAGCGTGGGTATGTTGCCCGTCGAGCAGCGGCTCGCGTAGGCTGCCGGATGGC
>JACRCT010000913.1 GCA_016218885.1 Deltaproteobacteria bacterium
CGCGGCCGCCAGCAGGATCTTGCGCTTCATGGGGCTCCTCCATGGCCCTTGGGCCATCGACGTGATGCGCGAGTCTAGCTCAGCCGCCAGGCGGTGGCTCTCTCGCTGTGCCTCGAGTCGTCGCTGCCGAAAGCAGGTACTGTCCATCGGCGCAGCGCGCGCTGCTCCCGGAGAATTCATGATCGCTTTTCCCGCAGAAGCCAGGTGCCCCAGCCATCCAGATCGCGCGGCGGCGGCGACCTGCTCGCGCTGTGGTCTCTTCGTGTGCGAGGCCTGCCTGTCGTCACGCGACCCGGCGCTGTGCTCTGCGTGCCAGGAACGCCGGTCGGCAGAAGCGTCTCTTCTGGGGCTCACGGCCTACTCCTTCGCAGGCGCGCTCGGTGCCGGGTTCCGGCTTCTCATCTCCCGGCTCTGGTTCTTCGCCGTAGTCTGCGCGCTGTTCTCCGTTCCGGAAGCCATCATGGACGCGACTCTCGAGGAGGCCCAGGTGGGCTTTCGCACCAGCTATTGGGCCTCCAGCCTCTATGGCTCGACCATCGGTCTCATCGGGGTCATCGCTTGCCTGGCAACGATGGCCGCTGGCGTCCAGGGTCGCTCGCTGCGCTTGCGCGAGGCTCTCGCGGAAGGTCTGCATGCCTGGGGCCGGGTCTTCGTGGCCCGGCTCTGGGCGGGGATCAAGATCTCCCTGTGGTCGCTGCTGCTGATCGTCCCCGGCATCGTCAAATGGGTGCAGCTCTCGCTCGTCACCCCTGCCGCCTACCTCGAGCCGACTGCCGACTCGCATTCGCGCTCGGAGTACCTCACCGATGGTGTGCGCTGGTCCTTGCTCGGCCTTCTGCTGCTGAGCACCGGGATGGCGATCGCCGCCTCCACCATCCCTTCATTGCTCCTGGGAATGGCGGCCGAGCTGGCGCCGGTGCTCAACCTCCCGGGCACCTGCTGCTCGGACTGGATCGTCAATGTGGCGCTGCTCTATCCGGAGGCGGTGGCCCTCGCCGCCTACTACGCGCTCAGGGCGCAGAAGGACGCAGACCAAGCGTCGGTCGGCTGAGCAGGTCGCTCCCTCAAGACCAAGGGGGGGAGCCTAGCCGTGGCCTCTAGGGAGCGAGCGAGCCCGGTTGAGCCCGAGAGCCAGGGCGAGAAGCAGCGGCACCAGGCCGGAGGTCGCAGAGGTCCCCCCGGAGCAGCTGCAGCCGCTCTCGACCAGGCCCGCCCGGTTTCCGATGTCAGCCGCCGTGCCTGAGTCGCTCCCGGAGATGCCCGCGTCGTCCGCGGGAGGGTTGGGGCCAGCGTCGGCGACCTGGGCATCGGCCATCCCGGCGTCAGGCGCGAGGGTGCCTGCCTCCAGCGAGAAGGCCCCGAGGTCGCTGGTGCCCAAGAAGACCTTCCCCTGTGGATCGGCTGCCAGTGCCGAGAAGGAGAAGGAGAGAAGATCGAGGCTGAGATCGACCCAGGTCGCTCCCGAGTCCAGGCTCTTGAACACTCCGGTGCCGGTGACCGCCGCATAGAGAGCGTGCGAGGCCGGTTCGAGGAACAGCTCAGTCACATTTCCCGGCAGCGATTCGACCGGGGTCCAGCTCGTTCCTCCGTTGCTGGACCGGAAGAGCCCCGCGGAGCCGCCCGCCAGGCTCAGCATGGCGAGAAACACGATTTGCGGGTTGGAGGGGTCGACCAGGATCGCGCCCGGGAAGGGATCGGCCACTCCCAGATCGAGCACCTGCCAGGTGTCTCCTCCGTCGATGCTCTTGAGAGCCGCCGGGTTGGGCCAGCCGCCAGAGGCGGAGAGATAGACCGTGTTGACCTGGCTGGGGTCGATGGCGATGGCTCCGACGCAGCGGCCCCCCAAGTCGCCGGTCGCGGTCCAGGATTCGCCCGAGTCGTCGCTGCGGAAGACGCCATCGCCGCAGGAGCCGGCATAGAGCCGCGAGGGCGAGGCGGCGAGGCACTGGATCGCCGGTGTCCTCGCGCCGCCATCGGCCTGCATGGAAGGGCTCTTCACGGTCCAGCTGTCCCCGTTGTCGCTCGACCTCTGTACCCGTCCCTCGGCGACTGCGAAGAGAGACCTTGGAGTGCCCTGCACCGAAGCCAGAGCGTCGACTCCCGCGGCCAGGTTCAGCTTGGTCCAGCTCGCGCCCTGGTCGATGCTCCTGAAAGCGCCGCTGGCGTAGGTCCCTGCGAAGAGCAGTGAGGGGGGCTGCGAGGAATCGAGGAGCAGCGCCCTGATCCTGGAGGCCGTCAACCCTGAATTGGAGGCGGTCCAGGCGGCGGCCGCGTCCCGGGTCAGGAAGACGCCGTCGCCCCGGGAGCCCGTGTAGAGGCGAGCGGGGTCGGTCGGGTCGATGGCCAGGGTGGTGAGCGCCGCCGAGCCCAGCCCGCTGCTGGCGTTGGCCCAGGTCGCGCCGGCGTCCGTGCTCTTGAGGACCCGCTGGCCAAGGGTGAGGTACAGGGTCCCGGCGGTCAGGGGATCGAAGAGGAAGCTGTTGATCCGGTCGGCGATGGGGAACGGCAAGGTGACCCCCTGCCAGGTCGCTGCGCCATCGACCGATTGGTAGAGACCTTGCGGCGTCGCAGCCCAGATCGTGGCGCTGGCCCGCGGATCGATGGCGATGACGTCGATGAGCTTGGTGGCGATGCCGCCAGTGACGTCGGTCCACGAGGCGCCACCGTCGGTGGTCTTGAACAGGCCTCCGCCGCAGCATGAGGTGCCGGCGTAGACCGTCTGGGCGTCGGTGGGGTCGATGGCCAGCGCCTTGACGGTCGCATGGGCGCTCGCCACGGAGAGCGTCTGCCAGCTCTGGCCTCCGTCCGTCGTCTTGAGAACCTGGACGCCCGCGCTGACCGCGGCGACATTGCTGGCGGCGTACAGGGTGGTCGGGGTCGACGGCGCGACCGCGAGGGCCACCAAGGAAGCGTCGGACCCGCTCAAGCCGGTGGCGACCTCGGTCCAGGAGCCCCCCTGGTCGATGCTCTTGAAGAGGCCGCTGCCGGTCACCGCGAAGAGGCTCGAGGGCGTGCCCGGCGCCAAGACCAAGGCGTTGATGGAGCCCGCGATGGGCGTGCTCATCGAATGCCACGTGGCACCCCGATCGCCGCTGCGATACACGCCTCCTTGCGCAGTCCCCAGGTAGACCGTCTCGGGGTGTGTGGGGTCGACGACGCTCGCCGTCACCTCCGCGCTCTCAGGGCCAAGCGCGACCCAGGACTGGGCTCTGGAGATCGAGCTGACCAGCCCGAAGACGAGGGCTGCCGCCATGGGCAGGGATCGCAGGCGTCGAGGATGGGCCATGGGCGCCTCCGAATGGCATCTACAGAGCTTTTCAAGCAGGTCGAATACCGAGGGAGGACCTGGAGTGCGATGAGAGGCCGAGCAGTAGACCTGATGCCAGAAACGGTCAAGCTCGGGCCTTCTACGAGCAATCCAAGTCGGTTCTTGGCGACGGGGGGACAACCCCGATGCAAAGAGGCCTGGACCCGGGTAGTCTTCGCGCTGGGGTGATTGGCTAGAGCTGTGAGGAGGGGAAGTCTCTCCAGCATTTCCACTTCGTCAGACGGGCTGCACGACGTGCCCTGTCGAGGAGTCGCACATGCCGATGAAGCTCCCAGCGTCGGGCATTCCCAAGGTCGTCACGAGCACCTCGCCCGCATCTACGGACGGCGTCTCGAGCAAGCCGGCCTCCACCACGCCTCCGTCGCAACCGGCGGCGCCTGCCCCGCAGAGGAACGATGGGCAGTCGAGCTTCTCGGAGGCGTCCACCAAGCCCTGCTTCATCGACACCCCGCCCTCGGTGACACCGGCGCCCTTCACCTTCCCAGCAAAGGGAACAGGAGCTGTGCCTCCCGCCGGGTCCGCCGAAGACGTCAGGGTGCCGGTCGCCAAGCGCTTCGAGCTCGCGCTCGCGGACGGCGTCATCGACCGAAACGAGGTGGGCAACCTCCTTCGTGGCAGCGACAAGAACCAGGTGAAGGAGCTCGCCAACAAGTACTCCCAGAAGCTGACTCCGGAGGCCAGGTTCGAGCTCAACAAGTGCTGGGTCACCCGATCTCCCGCCGATCTCCAGCGGGTCAGCCGGGAAGCCGACCTGCCACCCCTGGCCGAACGCTTCCAGCTCGCTGCGGCGGACCAGCAGATTAGCCGTGGCGAGATCGAGGACCTCATTCGCAGCATGGCGGCCACCAAGGTGACCGACAAGGACCTCGAGCAGCTCGACAAGCTGGTCGAGCAACACGCCCCGACTCTGACCGCCGAAGCCAAGGCCCGTCTCGACGTCTTCTTGAAGCGAGAGGTTCCTCTCCTCCGCCCCACCCCGACGCAGCTGGCCCATCGGGTGGTCACTCAATGGACCCCGCCCGTCATGCAGCCCGGCCAGGTGCTCGCGGGATACCGCATCTACATCGGCTCGCAGGCTGGCGTGTACGACCGAGCGATCGATGTCAGCGATCCGCGGGCGGCGGGCTTCACCATCGAGAACCTGGAGTCAGGCACACGCTTCCTGGCCTGCACGGCTTACACCGCCTCCGGAGAAGAGAGCCTCTACTCGAACGAGATCTCCACGACCATTCCGTGAAAGCCAGCCATCGGCGAGTGGCACATCTGCTCGCCGTGTGCTGCCCGGTGAGAGCGCAGGCACTGGAGTGCGGCCCGCTCACCACGGTGGGGGATGGCGTGAGAAATCCCGTTGGGAGAGGCGCGGGAGCCAACACCTACCCTGCCCTCGACGACCTGCCTATGCTCTGCTTCCCTGCTTGTGGGAGGCGTCCATGGCTCGCCGTCCAATCCGCGCTGCGCTTCTCGGCGTCGTTGCTGCCGCCTGCGGCTGCGCCACCGGCGGCGACGTCGGCAACGCGATCCTCATGACCGGAGTCGCCGCAGCGTCCTCCGGTATCAGCCGTGCCCAGGGCGGCTGCTACGCCGCCTGCCCTCCCGGCACTACATGCAACGCCGCGACCGGCTTGTGTGACGCCTTGCCCTGCCGCGGCCAGTGCGGCCCAGGCCAGCGGTGCAAGCGGTCTCCCATCGAGCACTGCGTGCTGGACAAGCCGGCCCAGATGCACATCGACCGGTCGGTGGACCAGACCGGCGTCCTGATGCCCTCCTCGCCGCCCTCGCCCGAGCCGCCGCCTCCGCCGCCCGACCAGCAGTGAGGCATCGGCTTCCTGGGTGTCCTGGCAGGCTGCCTCTGCCTTCTGGGAGCCCCTCGCTTTCCTGCCAATGTGGGCGAAGCTACTTGGGGGCATGAACGTGTCTGAGAAAGCACTGGCTATCGCGAATCTGCGGCTTGCGTTTGAGCTGCACGAAGCAGGCGTTGCCCTGATGCGGCAGAACCTGCTTCGCCGATACCCGGGAGAGCCACCCTGCAAGATTGACGAGCGCCTCTTGGCCTGACTCCGAGAGCGACCGGGAGCCCAGCGAGCCGAGCGCCAGCGCCGGCCTGTGGGCAAGCTGCAAGGCGACAGTCGTGGCGACCAGCAACGCCCCGAGGCGAGGGCGAGCACGTGCAGCACTCCCCGACACACGAGCCCGTGCCATCCGGCCGCGAGAGCGATCACGAGCAACGCGAGCCTGAGAGTGCTGCGAGGAAGATCGACGATCGCCAGCATCGTCGACAGCGCGAGGGCAGAGAACCCGAGCGCCAGCGACGCGATCGCTCTCGGTCCGGCGCCACATCGTCGTCATGCGAGGCTCCTGGGCCTCGCCGACTGGGCTCCATCGCCCACCGCCAGGGCAATCCAGTGCCCCTCGCCTCGACTCGACTCGATGACCCGCCGCTTGGCACCTCGGGCTTCACGAGGCCCCGCTCGGCTACGCCGGTGCGCGCTCAGGGTGGCGCAGCATGTACCGCAAGGACAGGCTTGCGCCCACCATCGCGGTGCCACGAAACACCAGCTCCACGCCGACGAGTGTCCCGACCAGCCACAGGGCCGAAAGCGGCCACTCAACGACGACGATCACCCCCAGCGCCATCGCGACCAAGCCGTAAAAGAAATCCCACCCCCACCGAGGGTATCGATCCCCGATCGAGGTCACTAGGCGGAAGAGTCCGCTGACGAAGAAGTAGCCGGCGAGGAGCATGGTGAGCGCAGCTAGTCCAGCATCGGGCCGGACCAGGAAGAGCACCCCGACGACCAGGGACAGCACACCGCCGAGCAGCAGAAGCGCGCGCTCCTCGCGATGAACCCGAGAAGCCGAGACCAGCTCGATGATGCCGGCGGCCGCCAACAGCGCACCTGCGAAGATCGCCGACGCGACGCCCGCGATCGCGGAGCTCAACAGAGCGATGACGCCGACCGCCGAGATCAGCAAGCCTGCGACCAAGCGCCCACCCCACATCCTGCTGCCCAGGCGCCCGTCGGCCATGACGGCCCGCTGCCTCATGTTTGCCTTGGCGCGCCTGTCGTCTTGGACAAGCCCCCGGGGACCGCCGGATGGCGGGCGTGCGCCCGCTGGTACAGCCCTGCTCATCTCGATCTGCTGGGACCCCGAGGGCTCGTGTTCTTCCGAGCTGCCGGACGGATGTGCCTGAGCCCCTGGTTCGGGCCGCTGCCTGCCCGTCCGGGCAAGGGCCACAAGCAAACTGACCGCGCCCGGGCCCACCAGGAGCCCGACACCCCCAAAAGCGAGCACGCCGCCGATCATCGAGAAGAACAGGACCGAGCCGCTCAGGCCCGTGCCGCCACGGGCGACCAGCGGCTTGAGGAAGTTGTCGACGATGCCCGTGACCAGCAAAGTCCAGCCGAGCAGAAATCCGCCCGCGACGAAGTGGCCCGTGAGGAGGAGCACGCCGGCGGCCGGTACGCCCACCACCGCCGAGCCTGCCGCCGGGATGAATGCGGCCACGAAGGTGAGGGCCCCGAAGACGAGCGGCGCCGGCACGCGCGCAATGGCGAAGCCGATGGCCGCGACCAGCCCCTGGGCCGCGGCGCTGACGACGGTCGAAGTGAGCACCGAAGTCGTGGTGCGCTTGAGCTCGCCGCCCAAGTCGTCCGTGAGCTGGGCGCCGAGCGGCGAAACGCCGCGCAACCACGTCCACAGCAGGGGACCGTCGACGAGCAGGAAGGAGAGGGCGACCAGCATCATCGCCACTTGGAAAGCGATGGTGCCCGTGCTCGAGAGGGCGGAGCCCACCGCTCCGACAGCGGCCAGGCCCCTGCTTGCGATCTGCGATGCGTACGTATCCAGCGAGCTCGGGAGACGGGCAAGCAGGTCATGGATGAACGGTTGGAAGCGCGCTGGCGCGAGCGCGACCAGCCCTTGAATCCCCTTGGTCTGGAGGAAGGCATGCGCTGCCTGGACGAGTTCAATCGTTTGGGCGACGAGGTAGGTGACGAGTAGGCCCAAAGGGACCAGCACTAGGAGCGAGAAGCCTGCGAGCAGCAGCAGCGCCGCCCGCCGGCGGCTGCCCAGCTGGCGAGCCAGCCGCGCTTCGAGTCTCGCCATGCACCCCGCCAGCACCGCCGCCACGACCAGCGGCTTCCACAAGGGGGCGAGCACGGCTGCGAGGAGAACGAGTGTCGCAGCGAGCAGGAGGGCGAGGGTCACTCGCCCGAATCTTGAGAGTCGGGCCGCCATGACCCAATGCTGTCGAGCCTTCGTGCGACTCGCAGCATCAGGCATGGGCGGCGCAGGCGCGGGTTGGCCTTCTCCTCGCTCGGTACGACGGGCCCATGCTCGGCAAGGTGGCATTCGCCACGGCCGCTTGCCACGAGGTGGCGCGGCAGGGGTGCGCTGCCTCGGAGACGAGCCGCCACCGGGTGCTGCTTCGCCCGGGCCGATGGACGAGATCCCCCGCTAGGCCGGGGGCTGGGAGCCGCTCGACGCGCGTGCCGCATCGACCTTCTGCGAGGCTCTCTCGTACGCGCTGTCGAGGTCGTCCATCGCTTCCTCGTAGGCGATCGCGACCTCCACGGCGGCTTCGTCCCTCGCTTCGGACACTCTGCGGCGCTTCTCGCGGGCCGCCGCCAGCTTCGTTTGCAGGTCGGCCATCGCCCCGCGGATCGCGATCGCTTCGCCCGTCATATCCTGCTTGCCCTGCGCCTCGAGCTGGTCGACGCTCGCGTCGAACTGGTCGAGGCGGGCGTTCAGCTTTTCGAGGCGCGCGTCGTCGATGGCCCAGTACTTCTTCTGCGCCTCCTTGAAGCGCCGCTGGAAGCCGTCCCAGCTCGTCTCGATGTCCGAGCGCGCCTGGTCAGCCCTCGCCGCCGCCGAGGACTTGAATTGGTTCACCTGCTCCTTGATCCGGTCGTGAAGTGCTCGCAGGCCGCTGACCTCCTCGATGGCGTCCTGCGCCTTCCTCGCGCGGGCCTCGGCGTCGAGGCGCCGCAACTTCGCCTCGTGTTCGCGAACCTCCGCTTCCTTCTGCTTGGCAAAGAGTTCCTTCGTCTTGTCGTCCATACGCATCCCCCCTCGCTTTTCGGGCGCGAGTCTGCTCGGTCGTCATTGGCACGTGGAGCATCGGTTCCGATGAAGCATTCGAATTGCGTCAACTGACCGCAACCTCGTGGCCAAGGACCGCTCCGCGAGCGACCGCGGGGTGGCTTGGCTGAGGCTTGAGACGGCCGCGCGCCCGGCCCCAGAGCAGGAACCCGTGCTGGGCTTGCCCACCGAGTCCCAGGTCCTTCGACGCCGCCATCGCGGACGCCGAGAGGTGATGGCCGCCTTGGGCACCAGGCGCAGTGCGCCTGTGTTGGGTACACATGCTCCCAATCTCGGTGCGATGCTCTGCTCGCCGCGCTTACTTCCGTCCAGCCGGCCAGGCACACCCGACGAGTCGCTACTCGAGCTCGGTGCTCACCCGCAGGTGGTCGAGGTACTTCGCGTAGCTGATGGTCCGATCGCGCTTGCGGCCGAGTAGCGGACGAGGTGGAGCTTGGGGCGGGGGACGAGCAACGCGATGCGCCGCATCATCTGCTGGCCGGTGAGGCGCAGAAGGTGGCTGCGAATGAGGAGGCCGCCGCCAGGTGGTCGCCTTCGTCTCTGACCTCGATAAGGCGGTCGAGATCCTCGCCAAACTTCGCCTGCCGACCAAGCCGCCCCCGATCTCCTGAGCCCGGGCGCCTCCACGCCAGGACGAGATGTTCGACCAGGTGCCCGCGACCGTCGCCGTCGACCCCATCTACCCGGACGCCTGACCCCAACTCACAACGACGCGGCGAGGACTATCTGGCCTCTCCAGGGGCCAGAGACGGGAGGCGGCTGCGCACGCGCCTTCCAGCACCCCTCCCGAACGCCCTCCGATAGCCACGCGACGACCGCTTGCCGCCTCCTCGGACGCGCCGCTACCCTGCCAGGGCGAGGGAGGACGGTTGCGGCCGGGGCGGTGGCGCAGCGCGGGATGGTGGTCAGTCTCGCCCAGAACGAGCCGCATCACCGTCGAAGTGCGCTCCCAAGGCGTCGTGCTCGACCCGGGCTTTGGGCAAGCGGAGGATCAACCGGTGAGTGCCCCAATTCGCGAAGGACAGGTGCGCGTCGAAGTAGCGCTCGAGCAGCTGGCGGGGTTGGTCTTGAGGTCGCCCCACTGGTACTCGTTCCAGAAGCGGGTTGGCGAGATCTCGGCTCGGGGAGATGCACGCGCAGCTCGGCCATCTGCTTCCCGGTCAGGGGGGAGCTGGCAGCCGGCAGGCCGCCCGATGGAGGCTATCGATCACTTCTGTCGGCCACCTATCGATCACTCGTCCAAACCTGATCGATAGAAAGTCCTTCTGGTTTTGAGCGGTTACACCAGAGCGAGCTCTCGGCCTATCGATCACGATCGCCTCCTTGCTCGATAGGCGCGGTCGCCCTGTAGGTGCGCCAGCGATGGGTCCCCGAGGGCTCGACTCGTTTCTCTTCAACCAGGGCGTCGACAGCTCGCTTGAAGGTCGGTCGGGAGAGCTCAGGGGCTACGCGGCGCTGGATGTCCGAGATAGACGAGTTCGGGTACCTCTCGAGGTCCTCGACGATGAGCGCCCGGAGCCGGTGGGGCTGTACGCGCTTCAGGGTCGTGACTCCGTCGAGGCCCGCCGCGCGCAACAGCTCCGGCGGCACGAAGTAGCGCATCGCCTTCGTCCGCCCCGACTTCTTGATGAGATCCAGCTCGAGCAGACGCGCCGTCCACGGGCGAAGCGCGACCGGATCGTCGAGTTCAAGCCGCTCGGCGAGCTCCACGGCGGACAGCCCTTCCGTCTGCGCGAGCATCGCGAAGGCGATTCGCTCCCGCTGGCTCAGTAGGGCGCATCGAGCACTGGCGCCAGACGCGGCGCAAGCTGGGGCCGATGCCGGAGCCGATCTGGTCCGAGGCGGCCTCGCTGGCGCGGAGCCTGGGCGTCTGCCCGGTCTCGCGCGCGCTCTGCCTGGGGTACGACTCGCTGCAGCGTCGCGCCCGGAGCTTTGGTGGGGCGGGCTCTCGGCGACGGTAGGAGTAGCCGCAAGGCGGTGGGGAAGACGCAGCTCCTGGCCGCCGCTCGTAGAACCCCGGCCGACTGGTGACGGACCAGGAGCCCCCCATCGAGCGACCTCGGTGCCACCTGCTCGCGACCGCGTGAATTCCAGATCTGGAATTGGCGCCGCGAAAAACCGAAGGGTCTCGGGTGCTTCCGAAAGGGTGCTCCTCGCCGAGGGCTCCAAGCTGCCTGAGCGCGGCTCCCGTCGGGCTCGCAGCCCGCCGCAGGCTGTAGGATGGCGGCCACTCGAGCTCGCCCATGATCCACCTGACCTATTCCAATCGCACCGAGGCGCTCTTCGAGCGCTTCGCCCGCGATCTCGCCCGCGATCGCGCCGGCGGCAACCTGTTCGCGCCGGCCAGGCTGGTAGTCCCCAACCGCAACGTGGAGACCTGGCTCAAGCGGCAGCTCGCGCGGCGCGACGGCATCGCCGCCAACTTCGAGGTGCTGTTTCTGCAGCGCTTCGTCTCCGGTCTCATCGCCGCTCACGACCCCGCGCTGCGCCTGGTCGATTCGGACCTGATGCAGGACCTCATCCTCTCGGTCCTGCTCGATGACGCGCGGCTGCGCTCCGAGGCGGGACTGGCCCCGGTTCGCGCCTATCTAGGGGGCGGAGGGGACGAGCCTGAGGCCATCGATCAGCGCCGGGTCCAGCTGGCGGTCCAGCTGGCGCGCCTGTTCGAGGAGTACGTCTTCTCGCGCCCCGAGATGATCGCTGCCTGGCCCGCCCGCGCCACCCTCGCGGGAACTCGCTGGGCCGAAACCGAAGCCTGGCAGCGCCTCCTCTGGCTGCAGATCTTCGGCAGCCACGAGGGCGGGCTCTTGCGACGCAGGGCCAAGGAGGGCGGCGAGCGGTTCAAGACTCTGCCTCAGGTGCTCACCGATCTGCCGCTCGACGCGCTCGCCGGCGGGCGGCCGGTGTACCTGTTCGGCGTCTCCTACGTCGCCACCCTCTTCCAGCAGGTGCTGGCCCGCATCGCCCGCGCCGGGGAGCTGTGCGTCTACACCCTCAATCCCTGCATGGAGTTCTGGGAGGATCTGCAGACCCATCGCGAGCTCGCCCGGCGCGATCAGCTCCCGCACCGCGGCACGCGCCTGTCCCCCGACCTCATCGAGACGAGCGAGGACCCGTTCGAGCTCAAGGCCCCCGGCGACACCCCGGCGCTGGCGCTGTGGGGGCGTCCGGGACGCGAGAACATCCGGCTCCTCGACCAGCTCTCGCAGTGCGACTTTCACGACGCCTTCGAGGACCCGCTGGAGGCGTGCCCGGGCCAGGCCACTCTGCTCGCCCAGCTGCAGCACGACATCCTGGTGCGCCAGAGGGAGCGCCAGCGGCCCGAGCCCGCCGGCGCCTTCGCCGGCGACCGCAGCCTCACGCTCCTGGCGTGCCCCGGCGTGCGCCGCGAAGCAGAGGCCATCGCCGCCGAGATCTGGGCGCTCATCCACGAGGACGAGAGGCGCCCGGAAACCCCCGAGCAACCGCGCCTGCGCTTCAACGACATCGCGGTGATGGTCGCGGGGCGCGAGCCACAGACCTACTTCACCCATCTGAGCGCAGCGTTCGAGGAGCGGGGCTTCGAGATCCCGTGCACGCTCGAAGCCACGGCGCTCACGACCCAGAGCCGCACCGCCGAGGCCGCGCAGCTCTTGGTGGAGCTGCCCTTCGGGCGCTTCACGCGCGCCGAGGTCCTGCGCGTGGTGACCCACCCCGCGGTGGCCGCGCGCTTCCCGGAGGCAGATCCCGAGGACTGGGCCCGTTGGTGCGATGCGGTGGGGATCTTCCATGGCGTCGACCGGCAAGACCACGCCGGCAGCTACCTCGACCGCGACCTGCACAGCTGGGATCAGGGCCTGCGCCGCCTGGCGCTGGGCGCGGTGATGACCGGAGCCAAGAGCAACGATCCCCGGCGTTTCGCGCTGGGGGCCGAGGAGTACCTGCCCGAGGAGCACACCGAATCGACGCAGGGTAGCGCCGCGGCCTTTGGGCGGCTGGTGCGCTCGCTGCTCTCGGACGTGCGCTTCCTCAAGGCCCAGAAGCTGCCCATGGCCGACTGGGCCGAGCTGCTGGGCCGCATGCTCGACACCTATCTGGTCCCGCAGAGCGACTTCGAGCGAGGCGACCTGGACAAGTGCCTCGCGGCGGTGCGCGGCCTGGGCGAGATGGGCCTCGACGGCCAGCCGGTGGGCTATCGCATTGCGGGCGAGCTCGCCAAGAGCGTGCTGGGAGCGCTGCGGCGCTCGCGCTCCCGGCATGCCGACGAGGGGGTCAGCCTGTCCACGCTGCAGCCGATGCGGGCCCTGCCGTTCCGGGTCATCTTCGTGGCCGGCCTGGGCGAAGGACGCTTTCCGGCGACCGATCGCAGGAGCGAGCTGGACCTCAAGGCCGCACGGCTGCGCGCCGGCGACGTGAGCCCCCGCGAGCAGGACCAGTACATGTTCCTGGAGACGCTGCTCTGCGCCCGCGAGCGGCTCTACCTCTCCTATCTGGCGCGCAACGAGCTGACCGGTGAGCCTCTCCTGCCGTCCCCGGTGCTGGTGGAGCTGCTGCGAATGCTCGAGGGCGGCTATCTCGAGAAGGCCGAGAGGACGCTCACCCGGAAGGTCTCGCTGCGCAGGTTCGATCTCCAGCCGCGGGGGGAGGCAGCCAGGGATGGCGGCGAGCCGCTGCCGAGCCCTCCGGAGGCCCGCGCCGAGGCGAGGATGCTGGCGCTGCGCCAGGCGATCGAGCCCGCGGCGGGTGGAGCACGCAGGCTGGATCGAAGCCTGCTGCGCGCGGTGCTTCCGCCAGAGGCGATCGCCGAGGCCGAGAGCCGACTCAAGCTCTGCCGGATCCCCGAAGGGGCGCGCGCGTTCGCCGACAAGGGACTGCTGCGAGTGCGCCTCTCGGACCTGAAGCGCTTCCTGCAGTGCCCGCTGCAGGGCGCGGCACGCTTCCTGTTGCGGTTGGAGGAGGACGAGGAGGGCCGAGCCCTCCTCGAGGACGAGCCCTTCGAGGGCGGCCGGCGCGAGCAGATGGCGGGGCAGCGGCACGTCTTCCGCGAGTGGCTGCGCCAGAAGGGGAGCAGCGACTTCGAGAAGCTCGCCGAGGACTGGGCTTCCCCACGCATCGCCGCGGGCCTGCTTCCCGCCGGGTACCTGTGGGAGCTCGAGAAAGGCTCACTCGTCTCGGGACCCCAGGTCTGGCAGGAGCTTCTCGAGCAGACCGAGCACCGGTTCGAGGGGCTCGCGGTGCATGGCTTCGGCCCGGCCGGCGAGCTCGCGCAGGTCGACCGGAAGCACGACCCCATCTGCCTCGAGGCGGACGGCCTCGCCATGGAGATCGTCGGTACCACCGGTCCTCTCTCCGCGGACGGTGACACCGAGCTTGGGCTCTACCAGCGCAGCTCCAATGGAAACCG
>JACRCT010000914.1 GCA_016218885.1 Deltaproteobacteria bacterium
GAGATTCAGCGGCTGGTCGCGGCGGCCAAGCAGGGCAAGCTCGCCACGCGGGGTGACCCGTCGCGCTTCGCCGGGGCGTACGCCGAGTGCGTGGGCGGAGTGAACGCGATGCTCGACGCGGTGGTCGGGCCCCTTCGGGTGGCGGCCGACTACGTGGACCGGATCTCGAAGGGAGACGTGCCGGAGAGGATCACCGACCGCTATGAGGGCGACTTCAACGCCATCAAGAACAACCTCAACGCCTGCATCGACGCGATCAAGCTGCTGATCGTCGATGTGGACGAGCTCTCGGATGCCGCGGTGGTCGGCAAGCTCACCGCTCGCGCGGACGTCCAGCGCCATCAGGGCGACTTCGGCCGGATCGTCCAGGGCGTGAACGCCACCCTCGACCGCCTGGTGGGCTTCATCGACGCCATGCCCCTGCCGGCTATGATCGTCAACCGCGACTTCCAGGTCGTGTACATGAACCGCAAAGGGCTCGAGGTGGGCGGCGCGACCCTCGACCAGGTGCGCGGGCACTCCTGCTCGGGCTCCTTCAAGACCACCGACTGCAAGACCGAGCGCTGCGCCTGCGGCAAGGCGATGCTCGAAGCGCGCACCGCGTCGTCGAGCACCGTGGCCAAGCCGCGCGACGGCCTGACGCTCGACATCGACTACATCGGGGTGCCGGTGAAGAGCCGCGAGGGCGAGGTCATCGGCGCCTTCGAGGTGGTGGTGGACCAGACCGCGGCGCGGACCGCACAGCGCCTGGCCAAGAAGGTGGCCGAGTACCAGGACCAGGAGGTTGCCAAGGTCCAGACCGCCCTGGGCCGGATCTCTCAGGGCGACCTCGAGGTCGCGCTGGCCGCCGCGCCGGGCGACGCGGACACCGAAGCGCCTCGGAAGGCGTTCGATGCCATCGGGGCTGCGGTGCACGGCGTGGTCCGGTCAGTCCGTGCGCTGGCGACCGACGCCCGCATGCTCTCGCAGGCGGCGGTGTCGGGTCAGCTGGCGACGCGCGCCGAGGCGAGCCGGCACCAGGGCGACTACCGGAAGATCGTGGAGGGCGTGAACGCGACTCTGGACGCGGTGATGGGACCCATCAACGCCGCGACGGGGGTCCTGCAGGCGCTGGCACAGCAGGACCTCAGGGCGCGAGTGACCGGGGAGTATTCGGGAGACCACGCGCAGATCAAGCAAGCCGTGAACGCGACGGCGACGGCGCTGCATGACGCGCTGGAGCAGGTGGCGGAGGCAGTCAACCAGCTGGCGTCGGCCTCCAGCCAGATCGCGGCGACGAGCCAGTCGGTGTCGCAGGGGGCCTCGGAGCAGGCGGCGGCGCTGGAGCAGACCTCCTCGAACCTGGAGGAGATGTCGGGCATGACCAGGCAGAACGCCGACAACACGGCGCAGGCCAACCTGCTGGCGCAGGGGGCCAACAGAGCGGCGGACAAGGGAAGCCGGGCGATGGAGCGGATGAGCGGGGCGATGGTGAAGATCCGCCAGGGGGCGGAGGGGACGGCGGAGATCATCCGGGACATCAACGAGATCGCGTTCCAGACGAACCTGCTGGCGCTGAACGCGGCGGTGGAGGCGGCGCGGGCGGGAGACGCGGGTCGGGGCTTCGCGGTGGTGGCCGACGAGGTGCGCAGCCTGGCGCAGCGCGCCAAAGAGGCGGCGAGGAAGACCGAGGACCTGATCAAGGAGTCGGTCAAGCTGGCGAGCGAGGGCGAAGGTCAGTCGAAGGAGGTGGCGGGGGACCTCAAGGAGATCGTGGAGATGGTGGGGAAGGTGACGGGGATTGTTTCGGAGATCGCGGCGGCGAGCCAGGAGCAGGCCAAGGGTATCGTGCAGATCAACAAGGCCATCACGCAGATGGACCAGGTGACCCAGCAGGCGGCGGGCAACGCGGAGGAGTCGTCGAGCGCATCGGAGGAGCTCTCCGGGCAGGCGCAGACCCTGGCGGCGCTGGTCTCGCGGTTCAAGCTGGAGCGCCAGGGGCAGACCTCCCTGACTGCGGCCGGGAGCCGCGGGATCGGGCCGAAGAGGTTGGCGGCCGAAGTCCTCAGGGCGCCCGGCCACGGGGCCAACGGCCCTGGAGCGGCCCACCTCCAGTCCGAGGAGGAGCCCATCCCGACCAAGGGAGGGTCCGGCTTCAAGGCCTGAGGCTTCGGCCGCTGGTCGGTCAGGGTGATGCGCAGGGGCTCGGGTCAAGGCGAAGTAACGCCGCTTCGCTCCGGGTAACGCCGGTTGAAGGTGGCTTGGCGGCGGCGCTCTCGGGGGGCCGGTGGGCGCGAGTCCTGCACTGGCCTTCCGGCATGACCCCACTTCTCCTCGCCTCGCTGGTTGCGGCGTCCGCTTCGATCGACTTCCGGCCGCTGGAGCCCGGACTCGAGCTCGCCGAGGTCCAGCTCCCCGTCCGGTCCAGCGTCGGTGATTCGACCGTGACCGTGCTGCGCATCGATCCCGCCCGGTTCTCGCTCACCCTCCTGGCCGCCGCACCGAGCACGGGCTCGCGCAGCCGGACCGCGCGGGCCTGGGTGCGCAACCACGGGCTCGCCGCGGCGGTCAACGCGGGGATGTTCGAGCCAGGGGGCAAGCCCACCGGCTTCGCACGGAAGGGCAGCGCGGTGCTCAACGGGCGTTGGAAAGCCGGGTACCAGGCAGCGCTGGCTTTCGGCCCTCGCAAGGAAGGGCTGCCCGCGGTGCGGATCCTCGACAAGGACTGCGACGGCGACCTGCAAGTCGCCTCCGCCGGCTACGAGCACGTCGTCCAGAGCATCCGGATGATCGACTGCCGCCGGCGCAACGCCTGGGGTGTGCGGAAGCAGCGCTACAGCTCGGTCATCGCCGCCGTCGACACCCGCGGCCGGCTCTTGCTGCTGCACTGCCGCTCACCCTTCGTCATGCATGACTACATCGCCCAGCTTCTCTCCCTGTCCGCGCTCGACCTGCAGCGCGCTCTCTACCTGGAGGGCGGCCCCGAGGCGTCGCTGTATGTCGAGGCCGGCGGCCGGCAGGTGCAGCGCGTGGGCAGCTTCGAGACCGGCTTCAACGAGAACGACGAAAATCGCGAGCTGTGGGACCTGCCAAACGTCATTGGCGTGCGACGGCGGTGACACGATCGTCGGGCTGCGGCTCCTCACCGGCTCGCAAAGGCTTCAGGCCTCAGACTTCGGTCTTCAGGTACTGCCTGACCTGGAGCCTGGGGTCTGCAGCCTGCAGCCCCGGCACACGGGTGGGTTCCGGCTCGGCCGGGTTCGGGGCAGAAGCGCAGCCCGCCCTGAATGCTCGCGAAGGGCCGGACAGGTCTCACCGCCTCGACACGCCCTGCGCCATCCACGCCCCGAGTGGTACCCTCCGGCGGCCTATTCAGCGAGGGCACCGAAATGACCCGACGCGCATGGCTTCTGAGCATGTTGACGGTGGCGTCGGCCGGCGGCGCGGGCTGCAGCGTCGAGCTCGGGCCGCTGCCCGAATGCGTCTCCGCCGCCACATGCACCAATCCGGCTACGGAATGCCAGACGCGAACCTGCATCGAAGGCCGGTGCGGCGTCGTCAACATGCCCGACCACACCCTGCTGGCGGCTCAGGTTTCGGGTGACTGCAAGGCTCTGGTCTGCGACGGCCACGGGGCGATCGCGTCGGTCGCCGAAGGCTCCGACCTGCCCGACGATGCGAACCCCTGCACCGAGGAGAGCTGCGAATCCAGCAATCCCGTGAGCACGCCCACCGCCGCGGGGGTGGCCTGTCTCGGCAGCGCTACCGGCAGAGTGTGCGACGGCTCCGGCAGCTGCGTGGAATGCCTCGCACCCACCGATTGCTCAACAGGGCGCTGCATCGAGAATCGGTGTGTCGTGCTTACTTGCGGCAACGGAGCCATCGACCAGGGCGAGGCCTGCGACGGCACCGATCTCGCTGGCCAGTCTTGCACCACCCAGGGCTTCGCCAGCGGGGTCCTCACCTGCAAGCCAGGCTGCACCTTCGACACCACCGCCTGCGTCGCTGTGCCTACCTGCGGCAACGGAGCCATCGACCAGGGCGAGGCCTGCGATGGCACCGACCTCGCTGGCCAGTCTTGCCTCACTCAGGGCTTCGCCAGCGGAGCCCTCACCTGCAGCCCCACCTGCACCTTCGACAGCACCGGCTGCGTCGCCGCACCCTCCTGCGGCAACGGGGCCGTCGACCAGGGGGAGGACTGCGACGGCACCGACCTCGCTGGCGAGTCTTGCCTCACTCAGGGCTTCGCCAGCGGAGCCCTCACCTGCAGCCC
>JACRCT010000090.1 GCA_016218885.1 Deltaproteobacteria bacterium
GCTCTAGGCCTCGCGCTCCGACGCCGCCGGCTTCTCGCGCGAGTCCCGCTTGCGCCGGTGGTAGTCGCCGCGAGAGAGCAGCTGCTCCAGCAGGACGTAGAGGGTGATGAACAGGTAGCGGCTGCCCATCTCCTTGATCACCAGCTTGGACTCGCCGGCCTTCCGGTTGGTCCAGGAGATGGGGAGGGCCTCGAACTGGTAGCCGCGGACGATCGCCTTGAGCGGCATCTCGACCGTCAGGTTGAAGTGGTGGGAGAGCAACGGCGCGATGCCTTCGATGACCTCACGCCGGTAGCACTTGAAGGCGTTGGTGATGTCGTCGTGGTCGATGCGGAAGGCCGCCTTGATGAAGTGGTTCGCCAGCCTGTTGAGCACCTTCTTGAAGCCCGGGTAGTCGACTACCCGCGAGCCCGGGACGAACCGCGAGCCGAAGACGCACTCCGCCCCGGCCTTCATGCGCCGGTAGTACTGGACGATGTCCTCGGGCGAATCGGAGAGGTCGGCCATCACGATGCACACGCACTCCCCGCGGAAGCACTCGAGCCCGCGGCGCACCGCGAAGCCGAAGCCGTGGGGCGGGCGGTTGGTGACGTAGCGGATGCGCGAGTGCGCGGCTGCGAGCTGCTGCAGGATCGCCTCGGTCCGGTCGGAGCTGTTGTCGTCGACCACGAGGATCTCGTAGTCCTCGATGCGCTCGGCGGCGAGCTGGCGCACGATCGACGTGCACGTCTCCTCGATGCAGCCCTCCTCGTTGTGCGCAGGGATGACGATCGAGAAGAAGACCTCACCCTGGGCTTCGCTGGCCTCTCCCAGGTCCTCGCCGTCCTGTGCGTCAGGCATTCCAGCGCTCGTGGTTGAAGGTGTAGATGTCGCGGAGGATCTCGGGGATGCCGCGGGTGAAGCGGAAAGCCGGATAGTGGCTCTGGAACTTGCGCACGTCGCTCACGTACCAGATGTGGTCGCCGGTGCGGTTGGCCTCGACGTACTGGGTCTTCATCCGCTTCCCGGTGATCTCCTCGCACTGACGCACCGCCTCGCGCATCGAGCAGTGGCTGAAGCGCGAGCCGCCGATGTTGTAGACCTCGCCGCAGCGCGGGGCGAGCGAGAACTGGAAGAAGGCCTCCACCAGGTCGGCGCTGTGGATGTTGTCGCGCACCTGCTTTCCCTGGTAGCCGAAGATCCGGTACTCGGCGCCCGTCGCGGCGCACCTCATGAGATAGGCGAGGAAGCCGTGCAGCTCCGCGCCGGAGTGGGCCGGCCCGGTCAGGCAGCCGCCCCGGAACACGGCGGTCTTCAGCCCGAAGTAGCGGCCGTACTCCTGGACCATCACGTCCGCGGCCACCTTGGAGGCGCCGAACACCGAGTGCAGGCAGGAGTCGATGGACATCGACTCGTCGATGCCATGGGCGTGGTAGGGGTGCTCCGCGGAGAGCTCCCAGCGGGTCTCCTGCTCCACCAGCGGCAGGGAGTTGGGCCGGTCTCCATAGACCTTGTTGGTCGAGGTGTAGATGAAGGGCGCCGCCGGGCAGTGCTTGCGGACCGCCTCGAGCATGTTGAGCGTGCCGTTGGCGTTGACCGTGAAGTCGGTCTGGGGATCCTTGGCCGCCCAGTCGTGCGAGGGCTGGGCCGCCGCATGGATGACCAGGGCGACCTCGCTGCCCCGCTCGGCAAAGAGCCGGTCGATCGCCTGGGCGTCGCGGATGTCGAGGGCGTGGTTCTCGAACCCCTTCACCTCCTCGCGCAGCGCCTCGAGGTTCCAGCGCGTCGAGGCCTGCTCCCCGAAGAAGTAGCGGCGCAGGTCGTTGTCGATGCCCAGC
Source organism: Deltaproteobacteria bacterium (assembly GCA_016218885.1). GTDB lineage: Bacteria > Myxococcota > Myxococcia > Myxococcales > UBA5297 > JACRCT01. The sequence goes on from JACRCT010000090.1 coordinate 1,818, forward strand.
ACGGCGAAGCCGCGCCGCGCGAAGCCCCGCACCGCCTCCGAGCCCACCAGCCCTGCCGCCCCCGTCACGATGACCGTCTTCATGAATCGAACCCCAGCACCCGCGCCAGCTCGCGCTCGTGCTCTCTGAGCCAGGCGTAGGTGTCCGCGAGGATCGCCCTCGCGTCCCGCCTGGGAGTCCACCCGAAGCGCTCCTGCGCCTTACGGTTGTCCGTCAAGTACCACACCACGTCCGCGGGACGGCTCTCGAGGCAGGGCTCGACCAGGACCTTGCTGCCGGTGATCTCCCGGCAGAGGGCCGTCGTCTCCTGCAGCGAGAGGTTGGCGACCGTCGAGCCCCCGGCGTTGAAGACCTCGCCGCGCAGCTCGCCGAGGTGCTCGAGCTGTCGCAGGACGAGCTCGGCAAGGTCCCCCACGTGCAGCAGATCCCTCACCTGCTTGCCGGTGCCCCCGAAGCCCAGATAGCGCAGCGGTCTCTGGAAGTGGTGCGCGGCCAGCCAGAAGGTGAAGACGCCTTGATCGACCTTCCCCAGCTGCCACGGCCCGGCCACCACCCCGCATCGGTTGATGACCGCCGGCACCTCGAACTGCGCGCTGTACTCCTGCAGCACCAGCTCTCCGGCGAGCTTGGTCGCGCCATAGAGCGAGCGGCGGCCCTCGAGCGAGAAGCCGGTGTCGATGCCCTGCCGGCTGACGCCCGCGGACGCCTCGGCGAGCTCGAAGCGCGTCGCCACCTCCTCGAAGCGCAGGGCGTTGATCCGGTCGTACGGATAGACCCGGCTGCTCGAGAAGAAGACCACGGCCATCCCCCGCTCGCGCGCCAGCTCGAAGCAGTTGAGGGCCCCCACGAGGTTGTTGGCGAGCATGCCCCTCGCCAGCTCGCCCCGCGAGCCGGCCAGCACCGAGGGCTCGGCGCTGCACTCGATGAGCACCCCACCCCGCTGCGCCACCTTCGCAAGGTCTTCAGGGCAGCGGATGTCGGCGTGGACGAACCCGCAGCCGTGCTCCCGCAGGCGCTCCAAGATCAGCTCCGAGCCGCGCCGCGACAGGTTGTCCAGACAGGTCACCTGCCAGCCTGCCCGCGCCAGCGCCACGGCGAGGCTCGACCCGATGAAGCCGCAGCCTCCGGTGATGAGTGCCGACTTGTCCATGAGGGACCTTTGTGAGGGGCGGAAGATACCGAAGCCCCGCTCTGGGCGAAAGGGCTGGCACAGGAGCAGAGCTCGCGCGCCCGGGCGCCGCTGCCTGCTTGCCAGCCGGGATTTTGCCATGAGAGCATCCTCGCTCCCTTGAGGGACCCCGAGTCGGATCCAGGAGAGTCGCGATGGGAAACGAGATCACCAACCGCCCCAGGCTGTCGCAGCTCGGCGCCTCCGAGCTCGCGAGCCTGCGCCGCGAGCGCGCTGAGAGCCTCGAGGGGCAGCACCTGACCGGTTCAGCCATGAGGCTGGTGAAGGAGTTCACGCAGGGCGAGCTGCCTGCGGAGGCGGTGGAGAAGGCGAAGCGGGTGGTGGTCGCGATGTGCGATCCGCTCGGTCGCTCTCCGACGATCGATGGCTTCGAGGGCGACGACGATCCCACCCTCGAGTCGTCGAGCGCCAGCTCGGCCCATCAGGTGTGTACCGATGCCGGGCGGCTCTTGGCGGTCGTCTATCGAGAGGCGACGGCGCTACCAGCCTCGCCGGAGAATCGCGCGGCCATCGAAGACGCCATCAGACAGTTCAGCGAGACCCGATAGCCTCTCTCCGGACGAGGGGCCGGACCAGGGTTGGAGATAGCTCGATGAGCTTGCAGCAGCGCGATTCTTCGCGAGCGACCATCGGTCCGGAGGCACGACGTCTGGGCAAGGAGCTGGCCCTGGTGGACGGCAAGCTCGCCCTGCCCCAGGCGGCCTTCGTGCGCTGGCGCCAGGAGCACCGGAAGCTCGATCCTGCGACCCGCAAGGCGAGGGCCACGGAGCTGATCGCCTTCGCCATCACCTTGCAGCAAGAGGTGGCGGGCATCGCCGCCACCGCCATCGCCCAGCTGTACGTGCTGGCAGCAGAGCTCCTCGAGTCATACCCCGAGAGAAGCTCGCCACATGCCAAGGGCACGAGGCGTCCAGCGGTCTTCCTGGAGTAGTTGGGGCACCTGGAAGACGGATGGCTCTCCAATTCAGCTCACCTGCCCAGCGAAGACAAGACGAGCACTGGACCTCCCGTCGTCTTGACTTGGAGCTCCTCGGCGGCGCAGGATTCGCCAGCCTATCGACCTGGAGCTCGATATGAAGACGCCCGCCAGAAAGCTCGATGCCAAGGTGGTTCGCCAAGTGAACGGTGCCGTCAAGAGCGGCGTTCGGGCGGGCGTCAACATCGTGTACAAGCCGGCCACCGGCAACCTCTGCGGGACTGGCATGTCGAAGGGGTGAGGCCCCAAGCGCCTCGCACTTCTTCGCGCCGTCGGCCCTTGGGCCCTTCCGTGTCATCCGCCGAAGACAATGGCTCTTTGCCCTTGTTGCTCGGCGGCTGGGTGCGTGACCTGCTCGGTTCGGAGGTCCCGGCAGAGCCCCTTGCGAGCTGTGATTGCTGCCCGATGCTCGTCGCGGGCAGCGCGCATCCCGACGCGTGCGCAGCCGCCTGCTATTTCCAGCCATCCACGAAGTGCTGCACCTACCACCCCCATCTCCCGAATTTCTTGGCAGGCAGGGTTCTGACCGATCGCTGCTCCGACACGTCGGAAGGCCGCCGTCGTGTTGCGGCACGTATCCGGCAGCGAGTGGGAGTAACGCCACTGGGCCTGGCGCCGCCGAGCCACTTCCGGCTGCTCTACGCTCCATCTGCCGACGAGCTCTTCGGACAGGCCCGTTCCCTCAGATGCCCTTACTACGCACAAGGCCTCGGGGGATGCTCCGTGTGGCGTCACCGCAACGGCGTCTGCTCCACCTGGTTCTGCAAGCACGCCCGCGGGTTCACGGCACGCCGCTTCTGGAGCGCCCTCGAGCAGGCGCTCACCACGGCCGAGGAGGCCCTCGCGCGCCATTGCGTGCTCGCGCTCGACCCCGGCCCGGAGGCTCTGCGCCGGCTGTTCTCGCGTCGCGTGCTCCGGCCCATGGCAGAGCCCAGCGAGCTCGATGGGCAGGTGGTCGAGTCTGTCTACCGTGCCGTCTGGGGTCGTTGGGCTGGGCGCGAGCAGGAGCTTTTCCGAGCAGCCGCCGACCTCGTGGCGAGCCTTCGCTGGGAGGAAGTCGTCCGCATCGGTGGCTCCGAGGTGGCGGCGGCGGCA
>JACRCT010000905.1 GCA_016218885.1 Deltaproteobacteria bacterium
ACCATCGGAAGTACAACACCGGCGTGAAGATCACGAAGGCTGCGATGAGCGAACTCGATTTGAGACCCCATTCGTTTCACGGCGAATGGAATTATGTTTTGCAACCCCGCGACTTGACTAGGTTATTTTGATCAAAGGCCTTACGTCTCGCGCGGTCGGGCCTGGCCTCGCCACGATCTGCGGCCTGACCACGTGGTCGCGCGCGTCGAGGAGATCTTGGGGCTCGCCGAGCTGGCCCCATGAGCGATCATCGGCGGGTTGCCGGGCACATGGACCGCTGAAGGGGGCAGAGGAAAGCGGCCTACCTTGTCCCGGCGTCTGCGCAGTCGCGGGGACACAGACGAGGATCCCGCTGCTCGACCGAATCACAGACCCCATCGCCGCAGGGTGAAGGCATCCCGGCGTCGGCACAGTCACGCGGGCAGAGGCGAGGATCCCGCTGCTCGACCGAATCACAGACCCCATCGCCGCAAGGCGAGGGTGCTCCGGCGTCCGAACAGTTGGGCGGACATGGGCGCGGACCACCTCCGCAGCTGCCTCTCCCTCCGTTCGTCGCCGGGCTTCTCCCCTCCATCTGGGCGCGGATCGCGGCGCCGCGCTCGGAGGCGAAGGCTCTGAGCCCGATGACCGACGAACCCACGTCCTGGGAGAGCCCTCTCTCGAAATCCTCATTGGAGAAGAACTTGGTGGTGTCCGCGAGCACATAGGGCCGGACCAGGTCGGCCAGGGCATCCACCGTGGCGCCAAAGCGGGTCTCCTGAAGCGGCCCGTCGACCAATTCCTGCAGGTACCCGTGGTAGCGCTCCAGGTTCGCCGGGACCGCGAAGAGCCTCTGCAGCAAGGGGTATCCGGAGGTGGCCCCGCAGGTCGGCTCATCGATGTAGAGGCCTATCAGGCCTTCGCGGCTGCAGCCGCAGGTGAAGTTGCCGAATGCTTCGTTGAGGTCCCAGGGGATGACGGAGAAGCGGTCCGCCTGCTCGTAGAGGTAGTAGTTGTGGCCCATGCCCAGGTAGCTATCGAGGTTCACCAGCGCGGAGTCGAATGCCAGGTACCTGAGCACGGCCTGCACGTCGAGCACGCCGTCATACTGGTCGGCAGCGCCGCTGTGGAGCACTTCGACCAGCCGCAGGAAGGCCGCGTGGTCCGTCGTGTCCTCGTTCCGCTCCACCTCCAACCCGCTGTAGCCGGCGATGGTGGTGCCCATCCAGCCGAGGAAGCCGGCCTGGGGTTCGAGCTTGTAGAGGTCCCCGCCATCGTCGGCGAAGCTGCGCTCCAGGAACTCTTTACCGACCACCTCGACCAGGGTGTACAGCCCCAGGTGCTCGCCCGCCATCCAGAGATCCACGAACGCGGTGCGCGGGGCCTCGAGCCCGAAGCTGCGAGCGATCTCGTAGGCCAGCGCCTCGCGCAGGAGGGTGGGGTCCTTGAAGCCGTTGTCGAAGACGAGCTTGTCCACCCCCATCAGTTCCTGGCCGTCGACGTACTCGTCGAGATCGAGCTTGAAGCTGAAGCGGTGGCTGCCCATGCGCTTGACCGAGCCCAGGCTGGAGTTGCCCTTGGTTCGCACCGCGATGTTCTCGAGCCGGGTTCCGTCGAAGACCAGGTTTGCGTGCTGGTAGGCCTCTTCTTCCGGGGAGGCCATCATCTGCGCCCACGCGGCAGGCTCGAGTTCGACCCGCACCTCGAGGACCCGGTCCGTGATGAAGGGAGATGGGGCCGCGCTCACCCCTGAGGCGTCCATCGCCCCGGGCGCGGGCGGGTCGTCGCCGCATGAGCATCCAGCCAGGCTTCCTGCCAGCAATGCGATGATTAGGCGGTGCATGAGCGCGGCCTCCCGGAGGGGGGACACCGAGATGCTACTTCACTCGCCGTGCACGCTCCCACCGACGGGTGCTCTCCACGGTCGTCGTTCTGGAGGCGCCCTTGGCCGTGGCGACGCCTATCGGTCAGGTGGGCTCGTCGACGATGGTGGCGCAGCCGAGCAACACGTCGATTACGCCCGTGCTATCGGCCTTCACCTTGGTGCAGGTCGCATCGCACAGGATGATCTGGTGCGGATTGGCGGGGTCGTCGTAGTACCAGGCATCCTTGCCGGCTGGGCAGCTCGCCTTGTCCGGGACCTGGGGCAAGACGGAGGCGGCTCCGCTGCCGCCGGCGGTGTATTGGACGTTGATCTTGTGGAAGTCGGGCGTGCCCGAGCTGGGGACCGGGATCTTGTAGTTGCAGCCCAGGGCGGCTCCACGGATCTGGTTGAGGGCGTCCAGGAACTGCTGGTTCACGCTGCCTCCGGTGTCGACGAGGAACGCTTCGCCCGTGCCGCCCGCTTCGGCGATGCCGTTGAGGGCGGTCAAAGACGAGCCAACGCCGATGACGAAGGTGAGAATCTTGGGCGTCCCGTTCGCGCCTGCGGCCGCGATGGCGTTGATGGTGTCGAGATCCCTCGCGCATTCGGTGGGCTCGCCGTCCGTGGCAAAGATGTCGATGACCACATGCTGAGGATTGGACTGTGCCCAGCTCTTCGCGTGATCGATCGCGCCCTGCAGAGCCGCGGAGGTGGGGGTGTCGCCCGACGGGGACTGTTGAGCGATGGAGTCGTTGATGGGTCCCGCGACGCCCGGCAGCGGGGCGATCTCCACTGCGGGCGTGGCGTAGTCGACGGCCTTGCACGAGTTCTCAGCGGAGTACCCGTCACACATCTTCAGCAGGAATCCCGAGCACGGCCCGCAGCCCTCGCCGCAATCGGCGTCGCTTTCGCAGAACATCACGGTGCAGTGCTCAGCTGATGGGATGCCGAAGTACTGCAGGCCCACCGACACGCCGGTCAACGGCTGTGCGAGGAAGGTGCCGAGCGCGCCGGTCACGGCCTGCCATTTGGTTTCGTCTTCGGTCTCGGAGGCCGCCTCGTCCATGGAGCCCGACCTGTCGAGCATGATGTAGAGGTCGAGGGGCAGCTGCTGGGCCCTGGTGGACTCGGCTGCGCAGTGCTCGGGGCCGGCATCGACCGTACCGGGCTGCGAGCCGGCGTCGGCCCCGGCGATGATCTCCCCGGCGTCGCCGTCGTGGGAGGCGTCCGAGCCGGTCGCGTTCACGCATTGGCCGTCGCGGCAGGTCTTGCCTGCGCTGCAGGCAGGAGTGCAGGAGGTATTGACGTTGCCGCCGTCGGAGCAGGAGCAGATGACGAGAAGCGAGAGAAGAAGGGCGGAAGTCACCAGAGGTTTCATGGACGCCTCGGAGAAAGAGCCGGCCGGCCGCAGGAGTGTACTCGTCCCGGTCACCAGCGTCGCCCGCAACTTCTTCAGCGAATTCGAGAAAATCGAGAAGGCGGGATTACAAGTCAGAGGCTGTGGCCTCGAGGCAAGTCGTGCGCGCCGGCGCCGGTGATCGGACTTTGGAGGAGAGCTTCCATGGGGGTAGATCACGGCAGGGCCGCGACAATGGGGGGCTATGATGAAATCCGACGGCTCACCTGGAGGCGCCGAGTGGTCGCAAAGAAGAGGGCCTGTCCGACCTGTGGAGCGGAGGTCCATGACGGCGATTTTCTCTGCATCGGCTGTGAAACGATCGTCGGGCCGCTGCTGATCTCGGCGATCCCGGAGCCGCCCGAGATCCCCGCCGTCGTGCGCACGCTGCTGGCACCGCCGGAGGCGACCCTGGTCAGGCGGCTCCCGAGGCCACCGCCGCCGCCTCCCGGGACCGTCGACGGCGATCTGCCTTCGCTCGCCACGACCAAGCCCTTCACCGTCCTCGCGGGCAACCAGGATGTCCCCAGGGTCATCGCCGGGGTGGACCTGCAGTCGAGCGAGCTCTCGGACTTCGACGCGTGGATGGTCTCGTTCATGGATGGCAGGGCCTCGGTGGAGGCGCTCCAGGCGGTGTCAGCGCTCTCCGGGATCGAGCTGCAGTCGGTGCTGCGCTCGCTGATCGACCGCGGGATCATCGAGTTGGTGAGGATGCGCCTGCGCGGCCTTGGGCCTGCAGCCCCCGGGTTGAAGCAGCCGCGACCCAGGAGCGAGAGCGAATCGCCGCTGCAGCGGGCGATTGCGCTCGAAGCCGCGGGAAGGACCGACCGGGCGATCGAGGTGCTGGAGGAGGCGATTGCGAAGTCCAGCGCGCCGGCGCCGCTTTTCAACCGCCTGGCGATCGCCGTCATCAAGGAGCGCCGGGATCTGGCTGCTGCGAGCGCGCTGCTCGCCAAGGCGTTGGCGCTCGACCCGAACAACGAGGTCTATCGCGCCAACGCAGCCAAGGTCGGCGCGCTCATGGAGGCGGAGAGCCGGAAGCTGGACCGATTCTCGTAGGGGCCGAGCGAGAGTCGAAGGCTCGGGGGCTAGCGCGGAGGAGAGGCGCGACGACGGGCTCGGCGGATCTCTCCGAAGACCAGCAGCCCTGCAGACGGCACGGCTGGGATCGCGAACGCTGCAAGGCAGTTGAGAGTCTCCGAGATTCCCACGCTCACGATGGTGGCCTTGTTCCTCGGGTCGATCGACACGACCGATTCGATCGTCGATAGCAGCGGGGTGACGAGACATGTTCCCAGGCAGACGCAGGCGAGGACCAACGTCCAGCGCCGCAAGAGCACTGCGTGGCCCACGCAGGAGAGGAGCGCAAGCGAGCCGATGACAATGAATGACATCGCGTGAATCCCAGCAGATTGCCAGTCGCGACGCCATCCTTGCCGGCTATCTGTGGCAGATGCTCCGGTTCTGGGGCGCCGTCCTGACGTTGGCGGATGTGGAAGCGCACCAGCCCGAGGACGTCGTCGTGAAGCTCGCCGACAAGCCACTCCTGCTGATTCACGGCACAGCAGACCGGACGATCCCCTTGCGCGAGACCGAGCGGGTGAAAGCGAAGGCTGGAGCGGCCGCCCAGGTTTGGCTGGTGGAGGGCGCAGATCACATTGAGGCGATGGCGCGCGAGGAGTACGGCGACCGCGTTGGAGCGTTCCTGCGTGGTCCTGCGATGTGAAGGCCCCTACTTTCTTGATGAGGCCCATCGGTGCGAGGTCTGAGGTCCGCTCTCGTCGGCGAGCGGCAGCAGCTCATCCAAGGCGCCGGGGGCGCGCGCTGGCCGATCCTTTCAGGCAAGAGGGTCCTCGCTTCGGCACCGGTCGCCGGCGTCCATCGCGGGGCGTCTCGCGCTGGGCTGGGAGCAGGGGAGGAAGACATGCGCGATTGGAATGTCGTCGTCACGCTCCGCGGACAGGTGAGCCGTGCGGTGGGCCTGCTGCGCAAGCTGGGGCTCGGTCCGGTTTCCGTATCTCGCTTCCTCGACGTGCTGGTCATGAAGGCCGAGGACCCTCGCGCGGTCCTTCAGGTGCTCAGCGAGAAGGCGGCCGCCCATCCCCGTCAGCTCGCCTGCCTCTCCCATGTCACACCCTGCGACCAGACCTTCACGTTTGCGTCACCCGAGGAGTTCGAAGCCAAAGCCAGGGAGGACGTCTCCCGGTACCTGAGCGCGCTCGGTGGGAGAAGCTTCCACGTGCGCATCCATCGCCGCGGATTCAAGGGACGGCTCTCCACCTAGGACGAGGAACGGCGCCTCGGCGAATACCTCTTCGACCGCCTGGAGAAAGCCGGGACGCCGGCGCGCGTGAGCTTCGAGGATCCCGACTCGGTGGTGCTGGTGGAAACCCTGGGGACGCAAGCCGGCATGGCCCTCATCGTGCGCGATGATCTCCAGCGGTTCCAGCTGCTGCGAGCCGACTGACGGAGCGTGCGTCATGCGGGGCTTCGCTCTCTTCGGCCCTCCACATCTCGCGGCGCTTGGGACCATCG
>JACRCT010000091.1 GCA_016218885.1 Deltaproteobacteria bacterium
CCACTTGCCTCCGTTGCGGCGCAGGACCAGGAAGTCGGTGAGCTTCCTGACCATCGGCAATGCCGGCTCGTGGCGGTAATAGGCCATCAGGGCGTAGGCCGTGGCCTCGATGGCCGCCGAGGTCTCCCAGGCGCTGTCCGTCGCGCCCACCGAGGCGTCGCCGCGTCCGGCGACCTTGATGATGTCGTCCAGGTTCTCCACCGCGATGCGCGCCCGCTTGTCGTTCTGCGCCAGGAGCGCGAGCGCGAGCAGCGCCCGGCCGCATCACTACCCCAGGATCGACTCACGCGCTGCTGCTCTCGATGCAGCGACGCGTGAACCCAAATGCACGACGTGCTGCCAGCGAGATTCTCGATAGCGACCCACGCCATCCCCCGCGCAGCCCAGAGGACTCGCCGAGCCACCTCACGATGGCCTCTCGCGGCAGAAGCACCTCGGTGAAGCCAGTGAGAACGAGTACTACGACGAGCATCGCCGCGAGGGGTCCGAGGCCCGTACCGCCGGCGCGCAGGCCCTCCAGCACCAGAGGCGTTCCACCTCGCGTCCGCGCGGCGCCCACGAGACTCGCGGCGAGCACGACCATGACGAGGAAGGCGCACTTCACGGTGCCTCCTCGAGGATGGTTACTTCGCCGCGGAAACCGTCGACGCGAATGCGGCTTCCGCTTTTGATGCGTCGCGTGCCGTAGCCGACGTTCACCACGGCGGGGATGCCATACTCGCGAGCAATGATGCTGCCGTGCGAGAGCATGCCGCCGAGGTCGACGACCAGCGCGGCTGCAGCCACGAACCAGGGAGCCCAGCCTGGGTCCGTGAAGGGCGCGACCAGGATCTCCCCTGGTGCCACACGTGTTTCGTCATCGCTGCGTAGCACTACGCGTGCGATTCCCTCGACCACCCCACCACTCACTGCGAGTCCCGACAGCACGGGAGCGTCGGACACCGGAGGAGGGAGCGCGGCGGCCGGGTCGAGCCGGCCCACCACCACGGGCGGTGGAGAGAGTGGCGCCCACTGGCGGTGCTCTGCGCGCCGCCGCGCGACGGTGCGCTGCCAGCGGGGCTCATGTCGGTCAAGAAACGCGTCGCGCAGCTCTTCCAGGTGGAGGAAGAACACGTCGTCGACACCCTCCAGCGCGCCGCGCGATACGAGCCGCTGGCCGACCTCGATGAGCGTCTTGCGGGACAGTGCGAGTCTGCGCACGCTTTCGCTCTTGAGCTGCTCGCGGAGCCGTGTACCGCGACGCGCACGCTCGAGCACCGCTGTGAAGAGCCACCGCCGAGGTGGGGCGAGCTGGCGCACGGCGTCGGCCTCAAGCTGCTCGCGCCGTTTGATGGCCCGGGCGAAGACCGCGGGGGGAGCGAGGCCTTGTGAGCTGCTCCACTCGCGCAGGGTGGCGAGCACCAGGTCGGGTGTCTCGCGCCAACGGGGCTGCGCGACGTCAAGCTCGGCGCGCGCATGATGGCCGTGCGCCCGCATCCAATCGTCCCAGCGTGATCGGAGTTCCGGTGGGAGTCGCGGCTCAACGTCGCTCCACGAGTCGAGCGGGAGGCGCGCCGCGCGGAGCGCCTCGCCGAGTCTCCACAGAGCGAGGCCGCTCTCTGCCGTGTCGAGACCACCAAGGCCCGATAGCAGCGCCGAGGCGCGCGAGCCGTCGAGGTCCTCCAGCCATTTCCGGCACAGCTGCATCGTGGCGTTGGTGGCGATCATGCCGACGGCGATGGCAGCGATGACCTCGTCGAACGCCTCGGCTCGCCCCCAGGGGCCGTTGAGGCGGTCGAGATGCACGAGAAGCGCGTCGTCGTCGAGCGTGGAGACATCGACGGCCGCGAGCTCCCGAGTCTCGAGAAGGATGGCATTGATCTGCCGGGTGGGCTCGACCTTCTGCTGCTTCAGCATGCGCCAAGCGAGCCGCAAGACGCCGCCCACGAGCCTCAAGCCTGACACCCGCACCACTGGGTGCTCGGCGGCTTTCACGGCCTTGAGCCCAGCAACGATGCCGTCGGCGTGGCCTCCGAAGAGCTCGGCCGGGTTTCGTGAGCCCATGCCCGGGACCGACCTGGCGAGCGCGAAGAAGGTGTTCATGCAGAAGTAGATTCGGCCGCCCACGAGTCCGATGAGTGGTGTGCGCTTCCAATCGACGCCGAGGTCCGCGAAGCTACCGAAGAGCTGACGAACGATGCCCTGCACAAGGTCGAAGGTCATGGGCGTGGCGACGTCGGGCAGCAGCTCGCCAGCGTTGCTGTTGCTCCACACAAGGTGCGGGTCGCCGGCCTCAACCGAGGTAGTGATGGGGCGCGCCTGGAGCCACCACAGGGTGCCGTCGACCGCGATGGCCCACTCGAGGTCGTGCGGCTCGGCGAGCTCCTGCTCAAGCGAACGCGCCTCGGCTTCCAGCCGGCGCAGGTCGTCGGTCGAAAGGAGCTCGTCAGGCCTCGCACCGGGCAGGAGGTAGCGGTGGGGCGCGGCGCGACCCGACACGAGCGCCTCTCCGAGCCCCGCAACGGCCTCCACGAGAAGCTCGCCTCTCGCCCCGCCGGGCGCCCGGGTGAAGGCGACGCCCGCGGCGTGGGGGTTCACCATCTCCTGCACCACGATCGCGAGCCGGGGCGCCGCAGCGCCGACGAACGCACGGTAGGCTGCCGCGCGCTCCGAGAAGGCCGACGACCAGCAGCGCCGAACTGCGGCCTCAAGCTCGCCGATCGAGTCGACGCCCAGCACCGTGTCAAACTGCCCGGCGAAGGAGTGCGTGCTGCCATCCTCGTCGAGCCCTGAGGAGCGCACCGCGACCGGACGGCGGCCGAGGGCATCCCACGTCGCGTGGAGGGCGGCACGGAGGTCGTCGCCCAGCGGGGGGGGCCGCGCGACGTCCTCTGCATTCTGTGGAAAGTGCTCGGCGGAGAGGACGAAGGCACGGGGCACGCGCGCGCCGGCCCGCAGAAGCCGCACGAGGCCCCTCGCCTTTCCCCCGAGGAGCGCGTCGTCGGTGCCACCGTTCAGCTCCTTCAGCATCGGCGGCTCCGGGGAAGTGCGCCCTCGAGGAAGGTCGACACCAGCATCGCGACGTTCGACGGCGACGCCAGCGCCTGATCGCGGGCCATGGAGCGTGCCATCAGCCCGAAGCCGAAGAGCGACGAGAGGTAGACGGTGGTGAGAGTGCGAGGGTCTCCCCCGAGACTCCCAGAGGTCACGCAGCGCGTGAAGTAAGCGAGCACCCCTGCCGATACGCCGCGCGCGGGGTCCCTCGCCTTCGTCGAGAGTTCCTCGAAGGCCAGGGGATCGCCCAGCATCGCCCGCATCAGCTCGAGCGACCCTTCCAAGTCGCTCAGTGCACGCCTTGTGAAGTCGAGCAGCACCGCTCGAACACGCGAGGGATCGGCGCCCGCCAGTGCGCGTCCCACGCGCCGTGCAGGTATCGCGTCCATGAAGGCTCGAAGGAGGCTGAGCCGATCTCCAAACCGTCGGTGGAGCGTCACCGCCGACACGCCCGCCCGCTCCGCGACGGCTTCGAGCGTGGTCCCGCGCAGACCGCGTTCGCCCATGACCGCTTTCACGGCCGCGAACACCTCCTCGTTGCTTCTCCGCTGGCCGACCGACTCGCCTACTAGTGCCTTGACGTCCGTAGCGCTGCCCACATGCCGGTACAGCGTGGCGCGCGACACGCCGAGCTCCTTCGCCAGCGCGGCCATGTTCACGGGGCGGCGTGCACGACGGAGGGACTTCACTGCCATCGAGAGACGAGACATGTGAAGTGATGCTATTGCAGCTGTCTCAACCTCACAAGTTCCTGTTTTCGCTCCAGCTGCTGGCGCCGAGGTCAAATACCAGCGCGCCCTCTCTGCGCAGGTACTTCTCGAGGTCGACAAGGAGACGCGGACCTCGTGCGGTACCGGCGGAACCTCGGCTGCGTGGCCCGGTGCTGGACCCCATTCGCTGTCCGCACCCTGGGGCCGACCACGCGGGGAGGCGCACGTCGCGTGAGACCTCAGTCAGCGCCCACCTTGAAGGCGCGATGAGCATCATCTCGGCCAGGCCGTAGGGAAGCACCTGCTAGAGAGCGTCAAGCTGGACGTGACCCTGCGGCGCGACCAGAGGACCCCACGCATAGGCCCTAGCTCAC
>JACRCT010000924.1 GCA_016218885.1 Deltaproteobacteria bacterium
CGCATCCGCTACGACGTTCACGCTCCGCTCGTGCGCGGCATGGCATTCCCCGGCCCCCGGCCTGCCAAGAAGCACGAAAAACGCTCGTCTCGGTCACCCAAACCGGACAGTTCGCGCGAGGGGTAGGTCAGGAGGTCTGGATTCAGGGACGGACGGGTGCTCACGCGAGAATCGACCGGCGCAAAGCTGGATCACCGAATCTCTTCTCTTGGGGCGGCCGACTGCCCTGGAGGCGGAGCCTCCTCTTGCCAGGGCTCCTCAGTCCGATTCGCCTTCTGCCCAAGCAATCCGTGAGACATCAGGACGTTCTCCAGCTCCTCTGCGAAGACCCCTTTGGCCTTGTGTGAGAGCTCGCCTGAGCTCAGCAGGATCTCCGCGTGCTCGATGAGTCCTCGGAAAGCGACATGGATGTGGCGCCGGTCCTTCTTGTTCGCATCCTGGGGCTGGCCCTGCGCGGACGTGCCGGTCGCCCACTGGGTATCTTTGACCTCTGAGACCCTGATGTAGTGATACTTGGGCTTCTTGCCGTCGACGAAATTGTAAAGATACGCCATCCCGTTGGTGATGCGCTTTGGATAGAATAGATGATCAAACTCATCCATGCAGAGGATCGCCGCGTATTCCTCGATCTGATACTGGAGCGAGGAGGCCAGCGCTTGTGATGCGCTCAGGCATTTCTCCCAGGTCTTGATCAACTTGTTGTGGAACTGAGTGCCTTCGGCGCTGCGCGCGATGACCTCCTTGAGCCTCGAAGGGAATGACGGCTGGCTGTCAATCAATTCCTTCCAGCGCATCATGCGGAATCCCTGCAAGACGGTCGCGTGGTCTTTGATGAATTGATCGCCCAACTCGATGGCCTCGCTGTCTGAGGAGCAGTTGTGACGATTGAGGTAGTCGCAAACCAGGATGGTGACCCTGTCCTGGTAGCTCTTCTCCTTGAAGGCCTGGATGATGGCTCCCAGGCGCTCTCCGCGCTCGAGCGGTTGCGCCATGCTGATCGGAAGAACGATCGATTCGCCAGCTGGTATTGCTTCCGGGAAGGTTGCGACGAAATTCATTAAGGGCTCCTATGAGATGATGACGTTTAGAAATGATGGTCTAGTCGCCAATGAGCTTGGCCTGCCTGGCGTTGAAGGCGCGCATGTCGGCCTCGCTCACTTCGATTTGCTCCTGGTCCGCACGGCTGTCTCCGTCGTGGGACACGGGATGGTGTGCCAGACTCGCCTACGGCCCGACCTCCATGATGGGCAGCGACGAAGAACACGTTGTCGAGGCGATTCTCCAGCTCGGGTCGCCCGAAGGACCCGCATGAGGGTTCACTCGCTGCGCTCAACCAGCTGAGCGCAACGATGCAGACGATGGCGCACGAGCCCTTTGCGAGAGCTGTAGCTCGCAGCGCCGGCTTCGAACGAATCCGGCCGCTAGCGAAGGAGCCGAAAGATGGATCGAGGACTAACTCGGAGTCAACGCCGGTGAACGGCGCGCCTGCCGGGCCCCTCTCGGTCCCGCTGGGTTCCGATCCGATGGCTTCAGGTCAGCCAGGCGCGCGACGTCACGATGACTCGCGGGCTCCGGCGGCGGCGCGCGTGGCTCGGTCGGTGGCGCGCCGGCCCTGTTCCGCTCAAACCGGAGGCGCGTGCGCCGGCCTGGTAACGGAGGGGCCTGGACATGCTCCGGGACTGGATTCATCAGTTCTCCCGAGGAGCGCCCTTCTTGCCCTGAACCGCCCCGGTCGGGCCCGCCCCTTTCTGCCCCATGGGGGGCGCCGATCGGGAGGTGGGGGCGACCAACCATGACGCTGTCGCATCTATGGACCAGCCAGCGTCCGTCCCGGAGCGCTCCATGCCCCGTCGTCTGCTCGTGCTCGCCGCTCTCGTCTTCACCGCCGCCTGCCGGCAGGCCTCGGCCACCCTCCCGGAGACCCGAACCCAGAAGGCGCCGGCCGTCGCCGCGCCGCAGGCCCTGTCCGTGGAGACCGCGCCGGTGGAGAGGCGGCAGATGCCACGCTTCCTGACGCTGACCGGGTCCGTGCTGGCCGACAAGCAGTCCGAGGTCGCCGCCAACGTCTCGGGACGGATCACCGCGACGTTCGTCGAGCGCGGCCAGCAGGTGAAGGCCGGCCAGCCGGTCGCCATCGTCGACTCCAAGGCTGCCGGCTTCTCGGCGCAGGCCGCCGCGGCCCAGCTCTCGGCGGCGCAGACGCAGGTCGCGCTCGCCGAGCAGGACTGCCAGCGAGCCGACACGCTCTTCGAGAAGGGCTCCATCCCCCAGGCCGAGCACGCGCGCATGAAGGCGCAGTGCCAGTCCCAGCTCTTCCAGGCCAAAGCCGCGCGGGCCAACGCCAACCTCGCCACCAAGCTCGCCGGCGACACCATCATCCGTGCCCCCATCGACGGCGCCGTCGGCGAGCGGTTCGTCAGCGTCGGCGAGTACGTCCAGCCGCCGACCCGCGTGGCCACCGTCTACGCCGTCGATCCCGTGCGGGTCTCCATCAGCGTGCCCGAAGGCGCGGTCTCCCAGGTCCGCGAAGGCCAGGTGCTGGAGGTCGAGGTCGCGGCCTGGCCGGACCGCCGCTTCCCGGCCACCGTGCGCTACGTCAGCCCGGCGCTGCGGCCCATGACGCGCGATCTGGTCGTCGAGGCCGTCGCTGGCAACGGCGAGGGCGCGCTGCGGCCCGGGATGTTCGCGACGGTGAAGCTCCTCACCGGCGAGGAGGTCCAGCCGACCGTGCCGCTCACCGCCATCCGCACCGAGGGCGCCGTGAAGCGGCTCTTCCTGGCCCGGAACGGCCTGGCCTACGAGATGGTCGTCCGCACCGGCCTCGCCCGCGACGGGCGCATCGCCGTGCTCGAGCCGCTCGGGTCCCAGGACCGGGTGATCGTCCGCCCGCCGCCCGGGCTCACCGACGGCGTCGCCATCCAGTAGCCGCACCCGAGGCCTTCCATGCAGTGGCTCGCCGAGATCTGCGTCAAGCGGCCCGTCTTCGCCGCCGTCCTCAGCCTGGTGATCATGGTGATCGGCGGCGTGTTCTACACCCAGCTGGGTGTGGACCAGTTCCCGAAGATCGACTTCCCGGTGGTGGTGGTCTCCACCCGCCTCCCGGGCGCCTCGCCCGTCGACGTCGAGACGGACATCTCCGACAAGATCGAGCGCAGCGTCAACACCATCGCCGGCATCGACGAGCTGCGCTCCTTCTCCTCCGAGGGCGTCTCGACCGTGCTGGTGCAGTTCGTCCTGGAGAAGGACGTCAACGTCGCCGCGCAGGAGGTGCAGCAGAAGGTCAACATGGCGCTGCCGGAGCTGCCGCGCGGCATCGACCCGCCGGTGGTCCAGAAGTTCGACCCCGACTCGTCCCCCATCCTCTTCATCGCGCTGAACGCCAAGGGCAGGCAGACGCGGGAGATCACCGAGATCGCCGACCGCGTGGTCCGGCGGCGCCTGGAGTCCGTCAGCGGCGTCGGCGAGGTCCGCATCCTGGGCGGGCAGAAGCGCCAGGTGAGCGTGCTGGTCGACCCCTCGAAGCTGCGTGCGCTGGGCATCAGCGCCGCCGAGGTGGCCCGCGCCATCGACGCCCAGAACGTGACCCTGCCGGGCGGCCGCGTGGACGTCAGCCGCGACTACCTCACGGTGCGCATCAACGGCCGGGTCAAGACCGTGGACGAGCTCGAGGCCATCGTGCTGCGCGAGCAGTCGGGCCGGGTCATGCGCCTCTCCGAGGTGGCCCGGGTCGAGGACGGCGCCGCGGAGCACGAAACGAGCGCCCGCTGGAACGGCGAGCGCACCGTGCTCTTGACCGTGCGCAAGCAGTCGGGCTCCAACACCGTCGCCGTCGCCGACGCGGTGCTCTCCCGCATGAGGGACGTGGAGAAGGAGCTGCCCGCGGGCTACACGCTGAGCGTCCAGCGCGACGCCTCGCAGGCCATCCGCACCGGGACGCACGCCGTCACCGAGCACCTGATCCTCGGTGCGCTCTTCGCCGCCCTCGTCGTCCTCCTCTTCCTGGGCAACGTGCGCTCGACCGTCATCGCCGCGGTCGCCATCCCGACCTCCATCGTCGGCACCTTCGCCCTGATGAAGAGCATGGGCTTCACGCTCAACACCATCACGCTCCTCGCGCTGGCGCTGGCGGTGGGCATCGTCATCGACGACGCCATCGTGGTGCTGGAGAACATCTTCAA
>JACRCT010000082.1 GCA_016218885.1 Deltaproteobacteria bacterium
AGGTGCAGGTGCGCCCCGCCGCGCATCGAGAACTGCAGCAGCACCGGAGCTCCCAGCGAGATGGCCTTGGGGAGCGCCGTCGCTTCGATTTCGATGCCGGCTCCGCCCAGCGACAGGTCGAGGATGAGGTAGCCGGGCGAGTAGGGCGATTCCTCGGTCGCCCGCAGGTTCATGGGCATCCGCGGCGCGCTCCGCTTGCGCTCCTTGCGCTGGGCGTCGAGGACCCGGTAGACGGCCTCATCGAGGCCTCCGCGGGAGGCGAGGCGGTACGTGATGCTGAGGCGGGAGCGCCCTTCCAGCCCAGGCCGCCGCGAGACGACCTCTCCCTCCACCTCGATCGGCCGCTGGATGCCCTTGGCCACCATCTCGAAGACGAAGCGGGTCCCTACCTCGACCTCGCGCAGCGCGTCGAGCAGCACGCACCCGCGGTGGAGGCAGCGGGTGAGCTCACGCAGCAGCGACTCCGGTCGGCGGAACTCCACCCGGAAGCGAATCCGTCCTGCGCGGTCTTCCGTTCTGGTCGTTTGGCTGCTCACCCGAGAATCCCTCGCCGGACGCCTCGCGCATGATTGCCCGATCCGCTGGGGAAACCAATACCCGTGGCGCGCGGTTCGTCGATGGACCCGTCAGGAAGCCAGCAAGCACGGTCGCATGGAGTCGAGGCATGTCTTTTGGGGGGACCGGCCAAAGGCAATCGGCCCCGTTTCGCGATACTCTGCTGCACGGGAGAACGACGTCGAAGTCGGGGGACTTGAAGGATGAAGCAGCAGCCGCCATCGGAGTGTGGCAGATACCTCCTTCACGATCGCCTCGGCTGGGGTGGTCCGCTGGGGACATGGCGCGCATCCAGCAAGGAAGACCCGCTGGACCTGGCGGCCCTCAAGCTCCTCTCACCGAGCAGCGACGGTGACGACGTAGCTCTCGATGCGCTGATCTCCGAAAACCGCCTCGCCGAGCGGCTCACGCACCCCAACGTGGTGCGCGTGAAGGGCCAGGGGTGCTCCGAGGAATACTTCTACGTGGCCATGGAGTACGCGGCGGGGGTCGATCTCGGCGCCGTGCTCCGGCGCGGCCTCGAGCGCGACCGGTACCTGCCTGTTCCCTTGGCCGTCGCGCTGGTGGCTCAGCTGTGCGATGGGCTCGAACAGGTGCACCGGTGCGTGGGCGTGGAGGGCTTGCCGCTGGGGCTGGTGCACCGTGGCCTTTCGCCTGAGACCTGCCTCGTCACCTTCGACGGGGTGGTCAAGCTCTTCGACTTCGGGGTGGCGAAGCTCGTGACGCGTGTCTTCCAGGTCCCCGCGGGAGCCGTCACCCGCCAGCTCTGCTACTCCAGCCCGGAGCAGGTGCTGGGGCAGCCGCTCGATCGGCGTTCAGACCTCTTCTCCCTCTCGGTCATGCTCTACGAGCTGGTCACCGGGCAGCGGCTCTTCCCGGCTGCGTCGGCCTTCCAGGCCGTCAAGGACGTGTGCGAGAAGCCGATCCCCTCGCCTCGCTCGCTCAACCCGCATGTCTCCGACGAGCTGGAGCGGGTGATCCTCCGGGGGCTGTCCCGCGACAGGCAGGGACGCTTTCAGGGAGCCTCGGAGCTGGCCGAGGCGTTGCGCGCCGCGGCTTCGGGCATCACCCCCGCCCCCTCGATGGGTCTGGTCCAGCGCTACATGACCTTCACCTTCGGCGCCGAGCTGGAGGCCGAGCGTCGCTGGCGCCAGGAGTGGTCCGACAAGAGCATCCTTGCCTCCCCGCTACCCAAGTCGCAGCTCTCCATGCCCCCGCTCTCCTCCGGCGCCATGCGCTCGCCGCGCCTGGGCCAGCCCGAGAACCGGTCCTGGCGGCGCTGGAGCGTCGAGATCCCGGCGATGGGCAAGTACAGCGAGCCCCGTGGCATCGCCCCGCGTGCCCTGGAGGCGACCCTCCTCAACATCTCCCAGGGGGGCATGCTGCTGCGCAGCAAGGTGATGGTGACCGCCAACTCCCTGGTCGAGCTCGCGCTCAAGATCGGTCGCAAGACCGTCGAGATCCGCGGAAAGGTGCGCTGGTGGCGCCGCGTCCACAGCGAGTACCAGGTCGGAGTCCAGTTCGAGCGGCTCCAACCCGAGCTGGTCGAAACGCTCAGCCCAGGCAGCAAGACCTGAGGCCGCTGCGGCGTGGCGCCCCTCGAGCGCCGGGAGCCGAACGCCCAAACCTCACGAGGGCATTCGCGCCAACCCGAGCCGCTCCCGCGGCAGCGATTGGCGCGCGCCGGGCCAAGCGAGGCGGCTACCTCGTATACTTCTTCCCCAGCTGCGCGAGCCCCGCCTTGCGGAGGTCCTCAGGGGTCATGGCCGGGTGGAGCTCGACCGTGGCGTTGAAGCTCAGGAACCATGGCTCGGCCAGGGAAGGCACCTGCGAGGGGTCGGTGATGCTGACCACGAGCAGCGCCGTCCGCTTGCCTCCTTCCTCGATGAAGTAGGTCGCCTCGGGCTTGAGGTCCTCGATGATCCGACCCAGCTTCGGACCGGCACTGCCGTCGCGGACCGCGTTGTTGAACGTCTCCACCGGCATCGTCGCCTTGACGAGCATTCGCATGACCATGACCTCCTCGTGATGATTGGCCACCCCGCGCGCTCTGCGCAGGCGGCGGAGGCGCGCTCGAATGCCGGCGAGGGCGTGCGCGGCCGGGGCGAGGCCTCGGCTCATCTCCGATGCTGCTGCCGAACGACGTTTTGACGCATACTGTCGCCGTTTCCCGAAGGTGCGAGAGAGGGCGACGGTCGCCCGAGGGGGTCGGCATGCGAGGGCTGCTCGGACAAGTCTTCTCGAGGGTCGTCGAGGCCGCGCGCGGCGGCGGCCGGCTCAGGTCAGCAGCGCGCCGCGCCATCGGGGTGCGGCGCTACACCGCCCTCAAAGAGCGCGTGCTGCGACAGGTGGAAGCAGGCCGCGCGCACGAGTGCCCGGTGTGCGAGTCGCGCCTGGCGCGCTTCCGACGCAATGGCTACGCGGAGCTCATCTGTCCCGTCTGTGGCTCGTTTCCGCGGACCCGGGCGGTCATGCTGCACCTGCGGCGGCACCTCCCCGAGGGCGCGAGCCGGCGGGTGCTCCACGTCGCGCCCTTCTGGCGCAAGGCCCTGGCTCTCGAGGGACGGCGCGGGCTCGACTACGTCAGCGTCGACCGGGCCTGGCCCTCGCCCATCTACGACCGCACGGCGCAGCAGGACATGGACCTGGAGTCGCTGCGCTTCGCTGATGCGAGCTTCGACCTGGTGATCGCGGTCAGCGTCATCCAGTTCGTGCTGCACGACGACCGGGCCTTCGCCGAGCTCGCGCGGGTCCTGCGCGTGGGCGGCGTGCTGCTGGTCGAGACCACGATCTTCGGGGACCGGACCGAGGAGAGCTACTCGGCGCAGGAGCTTCGGGAGGTGCAGTACGGCATCAAGGATCGTCTCGATGGCCTCCTCGTCACCGCTCCCTGGCGCCGCGACGGAAAGCTCCTGCACGACCCCCGCCAGTACGTGCGCAGGTACGGGAGGGACCTGGCTGCGCGGCTGGAGCGCGCCGGGTTCGAGGTCCGCCTCGTCCCGTACCGCGAGGTCTGCTCCCTGGCCGGGCTGGACGCTGCCTCGGTGGGGCTGACGGAGACCGCCGAGCACCTGATCTTCGAGTGCACGCGGCGCGCGGCGGTCGGGGCATGAGCCCCACGGGAGACGAATCCATGCGCACCTGGGGACTGCTCGATCGGCTGGCCTCGCAGCTCAGGGGAGGAGAGCGTCACCTGGCGCAGCTGAGGAGCGCTCTGAACGATCGCACGCCCGCGTTCAAGCAGGCTCTCCGGGGGCACCCTCACGCCGCGCAGGTCATCAGGCTCCTCAAGCGGCTCGTCGCGCCGCCGGGGCCGGCGCCGGGCGAGCCGCTCTACCGGCAGCAGCTGAGCGAGCACGGGCTGCGCCTGGCGCACGTCTTCACGGATCACGCCGTTCTCCAGCGTGGGCGGCCCAGTACGGTCTGGGGGTTTGCCGACGCCGATGAGCCTCTGACGGTCAGCTTCGCGGGAGTCGAGGTACGGGCTCTGGTGCGCCAAGGCCGCTGGGCGGTCGAGCTTCCGGCTCAGCAAGCCGGAGGGCCGCACGAGCTCGTGGTGCGCGGCGCGCGGGAGCGCGTGGTGGCCAAAGACGTGCTCGTCGGAGACGTCTGGCTCTGCGCGGGCCAGTCGAACATGGCCTGGAGGCTCGCCGACTCCGAGGGCTCGGCGCCGGACATCGCCGCCGCCCAGATCGGCCACCTGCGTCTCTTGCACGTGCCTCTGTCTCGCGCCGCCGCGCCGATGGCGGACGTGGCGGCCTGGTGGGAGCGCTGCACCTCGAGCTCGGCCAAGGGCTTCTCCGCGGTGGCCTTCTACCTGGGGCGGCAGCTGGAGCGCTCTCGCGGCGTGCCCATCGGGATGGTCAACGCCTCCTGGTCGGGATCGCCCATCGAGCCCTGGATCCCTCACGAGGCGCTCGCCTCCCGCCCGGGTCTTCGCCGCGAGATCCTCGAGGCGTGGCCCGAGCAGCAGCGCGTCTTCCAGGAGGAGCTCGCGCGCTGGCGGCAGGAGTGTGAGGAGCTGGCTGCGCGAGGAGAGCCGCCGGCCCGCCCGTGCCCGGGATGGGACTGGCAACCCTCGGCCCTCTTCAATGGGATGATCGCCCCGCTGCTTCCGATGGCGATCAAGGGGATCGCCTGGTATCAGGGCGAGTCGAACCACGAGCGCGCCGCGCAGTACCGCGAGCTCTTTCCCGCCTTGATCGAGTCATGGCGCGCCGGGTTCGGCCAGGCGGACCTGCCGTTCCTGGCGGTGCAGATCGCGCCGTGGGACAAGGACCGCCGGCGCAGCGAGGCGGAGATCTGCGCAGCGAAGCCGGGGGAGAGCGCGTTGGCGGAGCTGCGCGAAGCCCAGCTGGCGACGGCGCTCTCCATGTCCGGCGTCGGCCTGGCGGGCA
>JACRCT010000911.1 GCA_016218885.1 Deltaproteobacteria bacterium
GGGACGACGATGGTCGTCCTGGGTGGTTCGGGCTCGGGCAAGACGGTGTTGATCAAGCACATGATCGGCCTGCTGCGCCCCGACCGCGGACGGGTGATCGTGGACGGCGAGGACTTGGTCCCTCTGGACGATCGAGCGCTCGACCGGGTGCGACGCAAATTCGGAATGGTCTTCCAGGCGGCGGCGCTGTTCGACTCGATGACCGTCTTCGACAACGTCGCCTTCCCGCTGCGCGAGCACTCGAAGGCGAGCGAGGAGGAGATCGCGCGGACGGTCCACGAGAAGCTCGAGGTGGTGGGGCTCAAGGACATCGACGACAAGTTCCCCGCCGAGCTCTCCGGCGGAATGCGCAAGCGCGTCGGGCTGGCGCGCGCGATCGCGCTCGACCCCAAGATCGTCCTCTACGACGAGCCGACGACCGGGCTCGACCCGATCACCACCGACTACGTGGACGAGATGATCCTCGACGCGCAACGCAAGCTGGGGGTGACCAGCGTGGTCATCAGCCACGACATCGCCTCGGCATTCCACATCGCCGACGAGATCGCCTACCTCGAAGAGGGCAGGATCGCCGCCTGCGGACCGCCCGAGGTCTTGCGCCGCAGCCCTCATCCCGGATTGGTGAGGTTTCTGTCCATGTGGCTCGAGAAGCGGTGAGGCGTGGGCCGAGCGCAGGGCTGCTGCCCTTTCGCGAGCGAGGTGCGACTCGGCTGTGGGTCGACGCGGACCCTGCGAGGTGTACTAGTAGAACGTTGAAGGCGCGCGCAGCAGGCGGTTACACTTCATCGTCCTTCCCGAGAGACCGCAGCGCTGCTGCTAGCGACGGTCGTCTCTCACCCGAGCGCGAGGAGTGCCCATGGGGTTGGCGGTCGTGGCTGGCATGTTGTTGATGGTGGGAGGCGCCCAGCCTCAAGAGAACGTTCTGCGCTGGATCGGCTGCGACATCTGCAAGGCCGGGTTCATGGAGCTGGAAGCCGCGGAGTTCGAGAAGAAGACGGGGATCAAGATCACGCTCGAGGAGGCGGGTGACTCCAAGGGGCTCGAGGCGCTCGCAGCCCATGACGGCCGCTATCACATGGGCGGTGCCTGCCGACATACGCTCAACACGCCCACCGAGATTGGGATCAAGCAGGTCCCGGTGGCTTGGGATGCCTTGGCGATCGTCGTGCACCCCACCAACCCGTTGGAGAGCATCACCCTGGAGCAGGTCAGGGAGATCTTCACGGGCAAGATCACCAACTGGAAGCAGCTGGGGGGCAAGGACCTCCCCATCGTCCCCATCGAGCGGAAGGGGAGGACCAGCGGGGTCGGGCTCATGGCGCGTGAGCTCATCTTCCGTGATCAGAACCTCGATTACGTGTCCACGACCTCGCTCTTCGACTCCACCAAGCCGGTCGAGCAGGCCTGCGCCAAGGAGCCGGCGTGCGTGGCCATCAGCGGCATCAGCAGCGCCCGGTTGCAGGAGGGCCTCAAGGTCCTCGCTGTCGATGGGAAGGCGCCCACGCGAGAGAATCTGGTCTCGGGGTCCTACGTCCTCTACCGGCCGCTCTACCTGACGTTCCCCTCCGCCAACCCCGACCCGAGGGTGGGCAGATTCGTCAAGTTCATCCTCTCCCCCGAAGGGCAGAGCCTGATGCAGAAGAGCGGAACCGTCAGCCTCTCCGAGGGAAAGGACCTGTGGGAGAAGTACAGGGCGAGCATTCAGTCTCCTGGAAAGCCATAGCGGCCCCATGAACCTCTCGCTCTCCCAGAAGGTCGCCATACCGGTGGTCGGGCTGGGCCTCGTCGTCGTCGTCGCGGTGGCCGTCCTGGTCGTTCCGGCTCTGACCAAGGCGCTGGACCCCAAGAGCAACGACCTGGCTGAGGCGCTTCCCGCCACTCTGGCCACCAGCCTGGTCGACGTCCTGGCGACGCTTCAGGAGGCCAAAGTCCAGTCGGCCATCAACGAGGCTGCCGGCGCGAGCAAGGCCGCGTACATCGTCATCACCGATCAGGACGACGAGCTGTCCTACAGCGCCATCACCAGCCCGGAAGGCAAGCTCGTCGATCCGCGCCAGGCCCAGGACAAGGCGAAGCTCATCGTGCAGCACCTCAGAGCCCTGGGTGATCGCCCCAGCGCCGCGACCGTGAGCCTCGACGGCGAGGAGTTCCTCGACCTGCAGGCGCCTATCCTGGGCGGTGGCCTGGGCACGGTTCACGTGGGCTTCGACATGGTGGCCAGGCGCGCCAAGGTCAACGCCATCACCCGGAGGCTGGTGTCGATGCTCCTGGTGACGGTGCTCCTCGGGGTGATCGCCGCCTTCCTCTTCGGTCGCACCATCATCAAGCCGTTGCAGCGGCTGACCGAGGTGACTCACGGCATCGCCCGGGACGGCGATCTCAGCGCGCGGGCGAGCATCGCCAGCCACGACGAGATCGGGCGCTTGTCGCAGAGCTTCGAGACCATGGCCGATGGCCTGCGCTCGCTGCTGGGCGATCTGCGCAACGCGGCCGCAGAGATACAGCGCGAGTCCGGCCAGCTGCGTAGCGCCGTCTCCAGCCAGTCGGTGATGGCCAGCCAGCAGGCGACCGCCCTGGTCGGCGCCGGTGCCGCCGTGAGCGAGCTGGCCCAGACGGCTCGCGAGGCCACCGAGCAGGCAGAGTCGGTGATTCGCACCGCGGCGCGCTCCGAGGAGAACGCGCAGCGCGGTGCCAAGGTGGTCGAGGAGTCGGTCCTGGGCATGAGCCAGCTCGGGCAGCAGGTCGATGCGATCGCCGCCTCCATCGCCGACCTCACCGAGCGCACCTTGGCGATCAATGAGCTGATGGGGGCCATCGAGGATCTTTCCGAGCAGGTGAACCTGCTTGCCCTCAACGCTTCGATCGAGGCCGCGCGGGCGGGGGAGCAAGGCCGAGGCTTCGTCATCGTCGCCCAGGAGATGCGGCGGCTCGCCGAGGGGTCCAAGGCGGCTGCCGGACGCGCCAAGTTCATCGTGGGCGAGGTGCAGAGCCGGACCCGCGCCGTCGTCGCCTCGACCGAAGAGGGCAGCCGGCGGGCTCGCGCGGCGATGGGTCTGGCTCGCGACGCTGGCGGCGCCATCACCGGCCTCTCCGAGGCGATTCGCGGCTCGACCGACGCGGCCCGACAGATCGCCGTCGCCACGCGCCAACAGACCACCGGGGTGGAGCAGATTGTGGCAGTGGTCCAGGAGCTCAATTCCGCTCAGGCCGACACCATGCTCGGGACTCGCAAGGTCGAGGACGTGGCGACGTCGCTGCAGGCCCTGTCCGACCGCTTCTCGAGCCTGGTCGCCCGCTACAAGACCTAGCGAAGCTGGGCCTGAGAGGGAGTGGATGCCATCCTGAGCATCCGACGCTGGAATCCGGTCACCCCGAGCGTAGCTCCCGCCGCGCAGCGGTGGGAGCGGAGTCGAGGGGCCCCCTCGACTCCGGGGCTCGCACTGCTCGCCCCTCCGCTCGGGGCGA
>JACRCT010000912.1 GCA_016218885.1 Deltaproteobacteria bacterium
TCAGCAGCTCCAGGAGCCCGTCGATAGGGACCGCGATCCACGCCGGGCGGTTGTTGAGCTCGTAGGTCACCTCGTACAGGGCCTTGTCGACGAGGAAGGCGTCGAGCATCTCGCGCAGCTCATCGCGGGTCTGCGGCAGGAATCCACCGGCCGCGGCCGCTTCCAGGTACGAGGCGAGCCAGCCCCGGCTGACCGTGCGCTGCCACAGGCTCGCCCACGCCCGCACGCTGGCGCCTCCTTCCGGGGGCACGATGCCGTTGCGCAGGTAGCGGTCGGTGGCGGTGACGGCCGCATAGTGGAACGAGCGCAGCATCCCCGCGACGTCCCTCAAGGGCGAGCGCTTGCGACGCCGGTCGGCCAGCGGCCGGGCGGGCTCGCCCTCGAAGTCCACGATGGTGAAGTCCTTGCCGGTGTAGAGCACCTGCCCCAGGTGGAAGTCGCCGTGCACGCGGGTTCGCAGGCCCGAGATCCGCCGCTTGAGGAAGCTCTCGAACCGTGCGATCAGCGCGCCCTCCTGCTCGAGCAGCAGCAGGGCGTCCTGCCGCACCTCCTCGGGCAGCCCTGCTGCGCTGCGTCGCAAGAGGCGAAGCACCCGCGAGACGTGGTTGCGCATCGATTGGTAGACCGAGCGCTGGTAGAGCCCGGTGTAGGGCTCGGGGTCGAACTCGGGGTCGCCGCCGCTGTCGGCGAGGGCCAGGTGCATCTCCGCGGTCCGCTTGCCGAGCAGGTGCGCCATCCCGAGGTAGGGCCCGATCAGCTCCACCGCAGTCGGCGACGGTGGCCGGTCGAGCTGCGCCAGCAGGTCTCCCGCCGGCCCGGGCTGCTCCGGCGGCACCTGAGGCGAGCGCGCCGCAGCCCGCTCGAGGTAGCGGGCGAGCTCCTCCAGCGTGTAGTGCCAGGCATCGCCATGGCTGGCGACGAAGCCGTGCATCACCGCCAGGGTCAGCGGCTCACCCCGCGCCTGCCGGTACTCGACCGCCGCGGCCAGCGGTGGCGCGTGCGCGAAGCCGCGCCGGGTCAGGTGCTCACCCAGCTCCAGCTCGGGGCTGCGGCCCTCGTCCACCCGGCGCAGCACCTTGAGGACCAGGTGCTCGCCGTAGATCACCGAGGAGTTGCTCTGCTCGGCGCCCAGGGGCCGAGAGGGCAACGGCCCGTAGCCGCCGAGCTCGCGGAACGCCGGGCGCCGGTCGAAGACGAGCTCTCCCGCTCCACCGCGCAGGGGCCGCGCGCGCGCCACGGCCTCAAGCAACGCCGAGTGCACCGCGCGGTCGACCAGGCCGTCGTACAGCACGCCTTCGCCCTGGGCAGTGTGCAGCCCCGCCACCACCGCCACCGGGTGCTCGCGACGGATCCGCTCGGCCTTGTCTTTGAAGGCCGTGGCCAGGGGCAGGACGTAGGTCTCGTGGGCCGCGCCCTCGTACTCGACCTGCGCCAGCACCAGCGCACACGCCGCGGGCTCGGCCCGCAACGGCACGACGTCGCGCAGCTCCACCCGCTTGATGGGCCTCGCCTTTCCGCCGAACCAGCGCATCGAGCGCAGCCAGCCCGGCAGCGCCGCCTCCAGCGCTCGTCGCCCCTCAGCTCGCCACGGCTGCGCTGAGGCCAGCCAGGGCACGGCTCGCTCGCTCTCCCCGGGGACGGTGACGACCGGCTCCTGCAGGCTGAACCAGTAGAAGCCGTGCGGCCCCAGGGTGAACCGGTAGCGCTCTTCGCCCACGACGGGGAAGGGCGTGCGCCCGAAGAGCTCCAGCGGGGTGCGCCCCTTCCAACGCGACAGGTCCAGCTCGACGTGCTGAGCGAAGCGGGAGAGGTTGGCCACCATGAGGATCAGCTCGTCCCCGTGCTGGCGGGTGAAGGCGAGGACGCGGTAGTTGTCCGGGTGCAGGAACTCGATGGAGCCCCGCCCGAAGGCCCGGTGCTGCTTGCGCAAGGCGATCAGGCGCTTGGACCACCACAAGAGCGAGCTCGGGTTGCGCTGCTGCGCCTCCACGTTCACCGCCTCGAAGTGGTGCTCGGGGTCGACGATCACCGGCAAGTAGAGCTGCTGCGCGTTGGCCCGCGAGAAGCCGGCGTTGCGGTCGGGGCTCCACTGCATGGGGGTGCGCACCCCGTTGCGGTCGCCCAGGTAGACGTTGTCCCCCATGCCGATCTCGTCGCCGTAGTAGAGGACTGGCGTGCCCGGCAGGCAGAAGAGCAGGGCCTTGAGCAGCTCGATCGTCCTGCGATCGTTGGACAGCAGCGGGGCGAGACGGCGGCGGATCCCCATGTTGATGCGCATGGTGCGGTCGCGCGCGTACATCTGGTACATGAAGTCGCGCTCCTCGTCGGTGACCATCTCCAGGGTCAGCTCGTCGTGGTTGCGCAGGAACAGCGCCCACTGGCTCGACTCGGGCAGCGCCGGGGTCTGAGCCAGGATGTCGGTGACGGGGAAGCGGTCCTCCATCTGCAGCGACATGAAGAGCCGCGGCATGATCGGGAAGTGGAAGGCCATGTGGCACTCGTCGCCGCTGGCGAGGTAGGCGGCGGCGTCCTCGGGCCACTGGTTGGCCTCCGCCAAAAGCA
>JACRCT010000934.1 GCA_016218885.1 Deltaproteobacteria bacterium
CAGCCGTAGTAGCGCTCGTCACCCTCGGCCTCGTTGGTCATCTGGACCAGCTCGGCACGATTGCCGCTGGCGTTGATGGGGTCGTCGCCCTGGCGGACCTCGACCCGCAGCGCGTGGCGGCCCTGCCGGGTCGGGCTGCTGACGACGCGCAGACGGTCCGAGCTCACCTGCTGTGACCTCGACCATTGCGAGAGGTCTCCGGTCTCGAAGTCGCCGCGCCACAGCTCCGTGGCGTTGGCGAGCGACGGCATGGAGAGCAGGACGAGGAGCATGCTGACGATGCGTAGGAAACCCGACAAGGTTGCCTCCTTGAGAGTGTGGCGCTGGCAACAGAGCAGGGTGCTCGGGTCTTCCCCTTCAGAGGACGCGCGCTTTCTGGGCGGCTGAAGGGCGAGAGCAGCAGGCCCTCGGAGATCGAGCGAGCGACGAGAGATCGGCCCCTGCGAGCGCAGGCTGCTCCCGAACCGCGGGGAAGAGTCGCCTGGCGGGCAGATCAGGTCACTGCCGTGTTGCGCGCGGAGGAGGAACGGTGGCTGCCTGCACCGCGGCTGGCTTTCTCCTGGCAGGACGGGGGCATCGTGCCGCAGCTGGAGGGCCCCGAGCTTCGGGAACGCGCGGCACCCTCGCTCGATCGCGCCGATTCGCCCCGCGCGCGCCTGCGAGCCCGCCCAGCGCTGGCGAAGGTCTCAATGCTCTCCGAAGATCAGCCGGGGACTGCTCCGGCGCCGGCCCGGCGCGGCCGCCGAGCCATCGACGACGCTCACGCCCGAAAGCCCAGCCTCTGCGACGCCAGATCTCGTGGCGGACAGCAGATGTTGCTCGCCCAGCAGCGGAGCCCGAACCAGCCTCGGAAACCGGAGCGGCAGGGCAGGCACTTCCTTCCGCTCACCCATGGTCTCGTCTCGACCAGGGAGGTCGAGGGCGGCCTTCGGGCCGGTCCGATTCTGCTGGGCCTGACCTATCAAGCCCACGGCAGTCTGGAAGCTCGAGGGGCTGCCGACCGCCCGTGACCTGGAGCTCCCGGTGGGTCCAAAGCGGGTCGGGCGCCTCTCACCATTCAAGCTGCCCGACCGGTCACGCACTCACCGGTACAAGATGGCCGAGGCGCGGCGCGACCCGAGGGATCGCGCCGCACCACGTCGTTTCCTCATTCGCAGGTCAGCTCGCAGCTGGCTTGCTGCTGCTCACGCTCACACCCCCGGCTGCGGCTGTTCAGGCGCCGGCGCGACGGCCTGCGGCTCGAAACCGATCTGCGCCTGAACGGCGTTGTCGAGCCACGCCCGCACCGAGGCCAGGTGCTCGTGCTCCTCCTCGAGGGCCTGGCGGAAGTCGGCGGCCATGTCGTCCTGGCCCAGCTGCTTGGCGATGTGAGCGAGGCTGTTCCAGGCATCGTTGTCGGCCAGCTCGGCGATCAGGATGGCCTTGAGCCCCTCGGTGAACGTTGCGCGCGCGTCGGAGAGCACACCCAGCAGGCCCATCCCGGCCACTCCCGTGACGTCGGCTGACGGCGTCACCGTCGTGGGATCGGCGCCCAGCTTCTGGATCGCCTTGTTGAGCAGGTCGAAGTGCTGCAGCTCCTCGTTGCGAATGTGCTCGAGCTGGGCACGGGTGGGGCTGCCCTCGCCCAGGTCGGCGGCGTCGAAGCGGCAAAGGAGCGCCTCGTAGAGCCGCACCCCCGTCCGCTCGAAGGCAAGCCGCTCGCCGAGCAGGTCGATGAAGGCGGTGGCGTGCTTGCCCTTGATGGCCTGAACCATGCTCTTCGCGGCTCCCTTCATCGAGGCCGGCGGCGGCATGGTGCCGATGGGTGACACGCTCCTGGCCCAGGAGACAGCCGACGCGTGGTGCGCGCTGGTGTCGAAGGATGGGTTGGGCACCCCCTCCTCGGCGCTCTTGATGGCCTCCTTCGAATGCAGCGGCGAAGTGCCAATGCCGGTGCGGTTGGGCCCGATGTCGGTAGGCTTGGTGGGGTTGCTCACTGGATCCTCCCTTCCCAGCTGCTGCCTGCGGCCGCGGCGCGGCCGACCAGCTCCGTCCCCGGGCGCCAGCAATAGCCCTGCGCGATGTCCTCGGAGGGCGAGCCCTGCGAGTTGAGGTGGGCTCGGTAATCGATCGAGCGCTGGGGGTCCTGCACCTTGTCCACGATCTGCGTGCCGCTCGCGCGCAGGTCCACCTCCTGGTTCAAGGTGTCCTTCACGAACTGGCGGTGGCTCTCGTACTTGATGGGCGCGGGCAGCGTCGCCGGCAGCACCTCCGCCGGGTCGCGCTTCTCGATGCGCTGGAACGCCTCCATGGCCAGCTGCAGGTGGCCGAGCTCATAGGCGAGGAAGCGGTCCCACACGGCCTTCGCCCGCGCGTTGCTCTCGGTCTGCAGGCAACCCCAGTAGTTCCAGACCTCGGTCGCCTCGTGGAGCAGCCACTTCTCCAACCAGCTCTCGGCCGGGTCAGCCAGCGACTCGTATTGCGTGACGTGCTGCTCCTCGATGGAGGCGATCTCCGCGTACAGCGCCCGCGCCACCGGGTCGGCGAAGAAGGGCCCCACGGTCATGTAGTAGTCGTGCGTCTGGTACTCGCCGGCGACCCGCGTCATCGCGTTGAGCTTGGAGATCGGATGGGCGATCTTGCGATCGTAGTGCGAGCGCACGTCGTCGCCCGGATCGCGGTGCTCCACCGTCGTTGGCCTTCCTGGGCGAATATCCGTGTAGCTCTGCAGCAGGTTGTTGGCGTCCTTTCCCTCCACGCGGTCGAGCAGGGCGGCGTAGCGATACATATGGTCGAAGTCCTCGAGCAGGCCGAAGCGATAGACCTGGGCGAGGTAGGGATCGGGCTCATGTTGTGCCAGGTGCGCCGTCACCTCGATGGCCACCTGCTCGTACCCAATCGTCGTCTCCAGCGGAGACTGGTCGGGCGGGTTCATCCAGTTGACCAGGGTTTGCTGATGCTGCTCGGCGCGGCGCACCCGGGCCAGCAGCTCGCGTAGCCCGCCATTGCAGGCGCGCGCCATCACGTGCGAGTAGCGCAGAGCTTCGGACTCGATTCCGTTCATCAGGACCACTCGAACGCGGGTGAACGCGTCGTCATCGAGCTTGCTGTAAGGCGGACCGGCGAGCTCCCGCCAGGTGAAGCGCTGCTTGTCCAGCGGCACACCCTTCTCCTTCAGGATATCCAGAGACATTGCATTTCCTCCCTCGCCCAATCTTCGTCGCCGCCGTCTGGTTCCAAGCGACGGGCGGTCGCCCGTCCGTGGTTCGGACCACGGCAGCGAGCCGCTCGAGCGAGTCCACGGACTCCTCGCGGGCAGCTGGGCCTGCCCTGGACTCGGGCTTCGCCATCACCTTGAAGCGGAGGAAGACGAGGGTGCGGCACCCCACCAGCTTCTGGAAGTCGGAGCCATGAACGATTGCGACCCCCACCTCGAGGAGCGGGCGCCTGGCCCACGGGTGGATGCCCTGCCGAGGACGAACCTTGGCGCAGGTAGTCGGCGACAGCATCATCAAGGACATGAAGGCGCTGACCTACGAGGGGCCGTATCGGGTCGCGGTGCGGGAGAAGCCGCCTCCACGCATCGAGCACCCTCAGGACGGGATCGTCCGCGTCACGGCGGCGGCCATCTGCGGCTCGGACCTTCACCTGCTGCACGGGCTGGTCCCGGACACCCGCGTCGGGTTCACCTTTGGCCACGAGTTCACTGGAATCATCGAGGAGCTCGGCCCTCGCGCCCGAGGAGTGAAGAAGGGGGACCGGGTGGTCCTGCCGTTTCAGATCTTCTGCGGGGGCTGCTACTTCTGCACGCGGGGGCTGACCTCCTGCTGCGAGAACACCAACCCTGCTACCGACGCTGGCACCGGGATCTACGGCTACTCGCACACCATGGGCGGCTACGATGGGGGCCAGGCGGAATATGTCCGAGTACCGTTCATCGGCGTCGACGCCGAGAAGATCCCCGACGACGTGGAGGACCTGGACGCGCTCCCGGTGAGCGATGCCTTCTCGACGGGCTACCAGGCCGCCGAGATGTGCAATCTGCGCGGCGGCGAGACCGTCCTCGTCCTTGGTTGCGGTCCGGTCGGCCTCTTCGCGATGTGGTCCGCCTGGGCCATGGGTGCCGGTCGGGTGATCGCCGTCGACCACATCGACTACCGCCTGGAGTTCGCGCGGAGCTGGTTGGGGGTCGAGACACTCCATCTCAAGAAGCTGGATCTGATCACCACCGTGAAGGGGATGACCGAGGGCCGGGGCGCGGACGCGACCGTCGAGGCGGTGGGCTGCGAGGCGGCGGGGTCTCTCATGCACCGGGCGCTCGGCATCTACGCCAAGCTCGAAGCCGGCTCGCCGGAGGCCATCAACCTCGCCATCCATGCCACGCGCAAGGGAGGCACCGTGGCGCTCGTCGGCGCCTACGGCCCTCCGATGAACGGCGTCGACATTGGCACGTTCATGAACAAGGCGCAGACGATGCGCACCGGCCAGACCAGCGTGAAGCGCTACATGCGGCACCTGCTCGAGCATGTTCGCGCCGGACGGATAAGGCCCCAGGAGGTCTTCACTCACCGGATGCCACTCGAGGACGCTCCCCGCGGCTACCACACCTTCGCGCAGAAGCGCGACCGGTGCATCAAGGTGGCACTCCTCCCAGCCCCGACCCTCCATTGACTTCGATCCGACGAGACACGAGGAACCCATGACGCTCATCCGAGAGCCAGAGCTCGCTTCCGCCGAGACGATAAAGAGGCACTCGGCCTACCAGGCCCTGCAGCCCATCAGAAGACCGACATTCTGGGGCGTCGACCTCGACCCTTCCGTCCGCCCGGGCGTCCCGATGATGAGCCCGGACCCGAAGCCGTGGCCCCACACCAACTACCCACCCGAGCGCCAGGCAGGAAGGCCGTCTTCGCCCAAGCACGCCCGCCCCAACATGCCGATGCCTCCGGTCTTCGGCACCGCGGTCCCGCTGCGCGGGCTCTCCGGGGTGGTCCGCCTGCTCGCCTATCGCTACCCGGACCACTCCGTGCGCCACTGGGGCCTCCTGTTGGTTGGGGACCGAGTCGATTCCTGGAGTCAGCGCGTGCGTCGCTACTGGCCGCTCGCGCTTCCGCTCGCGGCAGTGCTCCTCTCCCGCCGCCACGCGCGCGAATAGCGTTGCGCATCAGAATGCCATCAATGCCTTGGCGGCCCCGGGGTCGCGTGCCCGTGTATGGCCATGGCGGGCTAGAGCATCATTCCATTCCGTGAAATACGAGCGCTCGGCATGCGCCCGAGCAGGTTGCGTATTGCGGTTTGCCTCCCGATATTTTTTGAAAGGAGGCCTACATGGCTGAGAAGGACAAGGGTGACATGACCGTCCAGGAGGCTGGGAAGAAGGGTGGCGAGGTGCGCAAGGAGCAGCTGGGCACCGAGGGCTATTCGGAGCTCGGAAAGAAGGGCGGCGAGACCGTCAGCAGGGAGCGCGGGCCGGAGTTCTACTCCGAGATCGGGCACAAGGGCGGCGAGGCTCGCAAGGAGCAGATGGGGCCAGGCGGCTATTCAGAGCTCGGCCACCAGGGCGGCGAGGCTCGCAAAGAGCAACTCGGGCCAGAAGGCTTCAGCGAGCTCGGGAGGAAGGGCGGAGAGCGGGTGCGCGAGCTCGTGAAGGAAGGCGAGGAGAGCGAAAAGAAAAAGTAGCTCTATTGGCGTGTCGCTGGCGCGCCGGGCCGTCCAATAGAAGACGGCGGCCGGGCGCACGTCACCATGCTTGAGTGGCTTCCATCGGGAGCGGATGCCATCCTGAACATCGAATACAAGGAACCCCGGTCACCCCGAGCGTAGCTCCCGCCGCGCAGCGGTGGGAGCGGAGTCGAGGGGCCCCTCGGGCTCGCGCTCCTGGGCTTGCAACGGTCGCCCTGCGCTCGGGGAGATTGGGAGATTCTCGGCCCATGCGCAGATGGCATCCACTTCCCTTCCATCCCGGATCGTTCGAGATTCGGGCGGACCGCTCGTCTATCGCCAAGGGCGTGGTCCTCCGCGACCTCTCCTCTCCCGTGATTGCCAGCCGCTCCAAGCCCGTCGCAGCGGCGGTGCCCGCCGGCACTAGTTTCATTCCAGACGTTTGAGATCGGGGGTGGGCCCATGAATGAGAGACCAGGGGACGTCGTAGTACCCAGCACGGGCGACAGCGGGACCGAAGCGCGACCCGAAGGCTGGAGCAGCGAGGCGAAGACCGGGGCGGCTCCGGAGTCGGATTTCAAGACGAGGAGCAAGGAGCGCGCTCGACGCTACGGCGGTCTGGCGCGCGAGCAATTCCTCAAGCGAACGGACCGCCGAAAGGGCGTCTTCGCCTCCGAGCTCGAGAACCTGGCGACCACCATCACGGAGACCGGCGCAAGCCTCGAAAGGCGTGGGCTGGGGAGCCAGAAGCGGGTCGCGGATGGAGCCGCAGACAGGCTACGGGGATTTTCACGCCAGCTGCGCGAGAGCAGCACCGAGGATCTCGCGCGGCGGGCGGAAGAAGAGTTCCGCGCCCGGCCTGCGGTGACCATCGCCGGACTCTTCGGCCTGGGGTTTCTGGCGGCGCGGTTCCTGCGAAGCTGAGCCTTCGCACTTCCGTCCCTTCATCGATGGACGTTGGCCTTGGAGCCCGCCTCGAGAACGGGCGTGGATTCCAAGGAGGAGAAGCTCGAGGGAGGCTTGGACAGTGGAAAGAACTGGGGAAAAGGGCCGGACGATGCCGGCGCTTCGGCGCGACGGCTGGGAAGCTCGGCCGACTCGTGAGCTCTTGCAGGAGCTGGTGGGGCAGGGAGAACGGATCGTGCGCGAAGAGGTGCGCTTGGCGCGCCTCGAGCTCAAGGATGAAGC
>JACRCT010000935.1 GCA_016218885.1 Deltaproteobacteria bacterium
GCTGCGGCTCCGGCTGCGGCGGTGCACTGCCGAGAGGGGTGACCTCATCGAGGGTTCGAACGGCCTCGGCTCCGTCTTGCCCGACCAACAGCAGAGCCCCGCTCTTGGGCTCGATGGCTTCGATGACTGCCTCATGTTCCTTTCCCGCCTCCATGAACCGGACCCTCTGTCCCGGTTGGAGGGTCGCCTGGTTGCGAGCCGGCGACGGGGTCGAACGCTTGGGGGCAAGCCGGGAAGCGGGCCTGCCGGCAGGACGAGGGGCGGCCGGGGCAGCTAGCTCGGAGACGTGGGCCAGCGCGCCGTGCGCAGCCCCCCCGGCGGCGGTCAAGGAGGCAGCAAGAGCCTCCAGCGCGATTCGAAGGGGCTCTATGGCCCCGCGGATCTCGTCGACGACGACGGCGCGGACCAGAGCTTCGATGTCGGGCTCATTCCGGTGCATGGGGCGCGATTCTCCTGGGGAAGGTAGCGCTGGAGACTACACCAGCTGCTCGGCAATCCAGGAGTCGGAAGCTCTCCCGCGTCCCTGAGGAATCTTGGTGCTCATCGCCGCGGCTTTCGCCCTCCACGACCCCGCTCGCCGGACCCCGTCCCGCCCCGGCGCCCCTTTCCGCCAGAACGTTCACGCCCCTGTCTCTCGCGCCTCTTCTGCGGCTCGTGCCGCTGCGGGCCCGCCGAGGGCGCCGAGCGGCGCTCGCCGATCGAGCGACCCTTCCCGGGGAAGGAGGACGCCCGCTGAGGCTCTTCCTGGCCCTGGGGGCTCTCGGGAGAGTAGCGAGGCAGCTGGCGGTACTCGAGGTCGCGCTCCTCCCTGCTCTTCAACGCGTGGCGCACGACGCGGCCGTCATGGACCTCGACGGCCTGGAAGGTGAGCGTCTGCCTGAGCTTCTCGAAGAGCTTCTGCTGCTGCTCAATGAGCAGGGTCACCACCTGGCCCGGCTTTCCGGCCCGCCCGGTCCGTCCGGCGCGGTGCAGGTACGGCGCGGCGCCGTCGGGCAGGGAGTAGTTCACCACCAGGTCGACCCCAGGGAGGTCGAGCCCGCGAGCCGCCAGGTCGCTCGCCACCAGAATCGGGAGGTCGCCGCCGCGGAAATGCTCGATGAGCTGGCGACGCTTGGTGGCGCTCAGCTCGCCGTGCAGGAACTCGGCCTGAAGGCCCAGCTCCACCAGAGCGTCCTGGACCTCCTCGGACTCGTGGCGGGTGCCGCAGAAGAGGAGCACCTGGTAGGGCCTCTCGGCGCGCAGGAACTTCCCCAGGTCCGCCACTCGGCTCCGAACGTTGGTGCGCAGGACGTAGTGCGACAGCTCGGCGGGGAGCTCGCGGGCCGTGGTCAGCCGCAGCCGCTCCGGCTGACGCATGAACTTGCGCGCCAGCTGCTCGACGTCGTTGGGCACCGTCGCCGAGAAGAGCAGGGTCTGGCGCTCGCTCCGCAGCTGAGCTACCAGCGCCGCCAGGTTTCCCGAGAACCCTCCCTTCAGAAGCTCGTCCACCTCGTCCAGCACCAGGGTGCGTACGTGGTCGAGCCGCAGCAGCTTGCGAGCGAGCAGCTCCTCGATCCGCCCCATCGTGCCCACCACGATGGTCGCGCCCTCCTGGAGCCAGGCCTGTTGCCGGTCCATCCCTCCGCCGCCGGTGAGGGGGACGACGCGCCGCTCCAGCTTGCCGGCCGAGCGCGTCAGCGCGGTCTGGATCTGATGGGCCAGCTCGCGGGTAGGCACGATCACCAGGGTCTCCGGGAACCGGGTCTGGCTCGGAATGGCGTGGAGCAAGGGCAGGCCGTAAGCGAGGGTCTTGCCCGAGCCCGTCTTGGCCTCGACCACCACGTCCTTGCCCCGCATGACGGCTGGGATGACGAGCGCCTGGATGGGCGTCGCCTCACGGAAGCCTTGCTTGCGGCAGGCAGCCACCAGCTCGGCACGCAGGTTCATCGATTCGAAGGCAATGCCCATGGATTGTCTCGCTCCCAAGGTCGCAACCAGCCCCCGGCTATACACGGAAACAGCGGGAGGTGGGACGTGGAAGTCATCAAGGGCCTCGAAGGTCGCCCTCGGCCGGGGTGGCGCCAGCTCGATCACCGTGGGCGCCTGCCTACATTTCGGCATTGCACACGAGCGGTCTTTCCGCGACAGCACTTCGGTCCGCCTGCGGTATCATCCTTGGCGAATGCTTCGGATCCTTCAGCGTGCGCTCGACGACCTCCGCCACGCGCGCCCGCCCGCGACGAACCCCGATGACGACGAGATCTCGTTCTGGCGCGAGCGCATCTTCAATGCGTTCCTCCTGATCGGAGCCGCGGTCGGCACGATCGTGCTGCTGGCGGATCTGGTCCTGGCCACGCAGAGCTGGCCCAGGGGACTCTTCGCTGGCAACGTGCTCGGGTTCGCGGTGATCCTCGCGCTCATCGCGCAGCGCGGCCGGCTCTCCTTCCGCTTCCGGGCCCTCGCGGTCCTCGCCATCAACTACCTGCTGGGAATTGGCTTCTTCTTCAGTTTCGGGTTGATGAGCGGTGCGACGCTGGTCCTCTTCTCATTCCCCGTCCTCGCTGCGGTGCTCCTGGGGCTGCGCGCGGCGGTGGCTGCCCTGGTGATCAACGGGTGTACGGCGGTCGCGACGCTGACGGCCATTCACCTGGGGCTGGCCACTCTCGGGGGGCCCTACTTCCTCTCCGCATCCCGCGCCGCCGTGGCGGCGTCGACCTTCATGCTCTTCAACGTGGTCGCGTCCCTTGCCGTCGCGATGCTCGTCCAGGCGCTGCAGTACATGGCACATCGCGAGCGGGCTGCCCGGGAGTCGCTGCGCGACAGCGAGGCGGAGTACCGGGCGCTCGTGCAGGGCGCCAACAGCGTGATCCTGAAGCTCGATGAGTCGGGCGCGATCCGCTTCGCCAACGAGCACGCCCAGGCGTCCTTCGGCATGCCAGGCATCAGCCTCGAAGGCCGCTCGGCGCTGGGAGCGGTCTTTCCCGAAGACGACGAGTCACGCGAGGCCTTGGCGTCGCTGATTCGCGAGGGCGTCGGGCCCATCGAAGGGCGCCATCGCCGTGCCGATGGAGGGACCGCATGGATCGTGTGGACCCGCCGGACCATCCCTGCCAAGCACGGAAAGCGCCCCGAAGTCCTCTGCGTGGGCAACGACATCACCGAGCGCCGGTTGCTGGAAGGGCAGCTGCGCCAGGCCCAGAAGCTGGAGGCCATCGGCACCCTGGCCAGAGGTATCGCCCACGACTTCAACAACATCCTCGCGGCGATGATGACCCACACCGAGCTGGCCCGGATGGACGCCCAGCCAGGCTCCGAGTCGCGCGAGACCCTCGACGAGATGCTCCGGGCTTGCCACCGAGGCCGCGACCTGGCCCGACAGATCCTCGTCTTCGGTCGCAAGGGCGCGAAAGGCGGCGAGCCGGCGGACCTGGCGGCCATCGCCGACGAGGCGCTCAAGCTCCTGCGCGCGTCGCTGCCCTCGACCATCGAGCTCCGCTCGCGGCTGAGCGAGGCGCTGGTCGCGGTCGAGCCTTCTGAGCTGCACCAGGTGGTGATGAACCTGGCCGCCAACGCAGGCCATGCCATGCGCGAGCGGGGCGGGCTGCTCGAGCTGATCGTCGAGCGGGTGGAGCTGGGGAGTGCCCGTGACCCGGCCGCTCCTCACGAGCTCGCGGCGGGTCCCTACGCCAAGTTGACGGTCAGGGACACCGGGCATGGGATGTCGCCCCAGGTGCAGGAACGGATCTTCGACCCCTATTTCACGACCAAGCCATCGGGCGAGGGCACCGGACTGGGGCTCGCGGTGGTCCACGGCATCGTGCGCGCCAGGCAGGGCGCCATCGTCGTCCACAGCAGCCTGGGGATCGGGACGACGTTCGAGATCTACCTCCCGAGGGCGATGGCCGTGATGGAGGCGGAGCGGAGCACGGAGCAGGTCCCTCCTCGCGGCTGTGAAGCGGTGCTGGTGGTGGACGACGAGGTGGCCATCCTCAAGTGCACCTCGAAGATGCTGGAGCGGCTGGGCTATCGGGTGTCGACCGCGGCGGGCGGGAAGGAAGCGCTGGAGCTCGTACGCGGTGCCCCTGAGCAATTCAGCCTGGTGGTCAGCGACGTGACCATGCCGGTGATGACCGGCGACATCCTCGCGCAGGAGCTGCGGCAAGTCCGCGCCGATCTCCCGGTCCTGCTGTGCTCAGGCTACGCGCAGGCTCTCACCCCCGCGCGCCTTGCGGAGATCGGCGTGGCTGGGCTGCTCCCCAAGCCCCTGACCGTCTACGAGCTGGCCTGCGCCATGCGCCAGGCGCTCGAAAGGCCTGCCCGGTAGGTGGTCCGCCCGGGCGGACTGGCCTCTCAGTTCGGCCCCACCACCACGCAAGCCCTGTTCAGGCACTGCAGGCCGGCGCAGCAATCCGAGTCTTCAGAGCAGCGGTCGTACTCCCTGGCGCAGCCCTGGGAATTGCTGGTGCATATCCCGCCCGTCTCCGAGAGCTGGCAGTAGCCGCCGCAGCATTGGTCTCCCGACTCACAGGGGGAGCCATCGTCTCGACAAGGGTCGAAGACCCAGAAGCCACGCGTGTTGCCAGCGAAGAGCTCCTGGGCGGGCAGGTAGAAGGCGGGGTGGCTGGGGTCGGTGCCCGGCGGCGCGTTGAGGTCGATGGCGGCGACCCAGAGCTTCTTGGTGGTCGGCGACACGGTGTGATCATGGTCGCGAGGGTCGCTGTTCCACGGAGGGATGGTGGCGACATTGCCGTACAGGCGGCGGCTCATGAAGACCACCCAGGCATAGCCGCCCGCGGGCAGGGGGCAGACGGTGGGCTCGTAGTTCACGACAGAGTCATCGGGGTGGGACCCGCTGGTGGGGATGGCTTGAGTCCCGCCGGGCTTGCCGTTGAGCGTGTCGAGGCGCCGCGCGGTGCCGGTGGCCAGGTCGGTCCACCACAGCTCGCTGCGGCCGCCGTAGCGAGTGGCGAAGAGCTCGTGCGAGTAGTTGCCAGGGAGGATCACCCCGAACACGACCGCGTCGTTGGTGGGCAGGAAGGAGGGCCAGGCCGGAGGAGTCGAGGGGGTGCTGCGGTGGATGGTCTTGGGTGAGGCGAAGGTGGCGGTGGCCAGCTCGAAGCTCATCGCCACCAGTCGCGACCCATCGCCTGGACCGGTCGCCGCGTCGCCCGGCCCTTCATAGAAGTTGAAAGCCACCTGTTTGCCATCGGGGGAGAAGGAGGGGAAGCCGGCGCGGGTGACGAACGCCGCGAGCCCCGGCGAGGGCAGGACCGTGCCGGTAGCCATGTCGTAGAGCCGCGCCGGCCCTTCGCTATGGACGGGCGGGGCCACGCTGCTGGTCAGCCCGACGGTGCCGTCCGGGTAGATGCCGACGAACTTGAAGTCGCTGCTGGAGGAGTAGGGCGACTCCCGGTAGCCCTGCTTCAGGTCGTAGGAAGAGCTGACCTCGTAGTCCTCGCCGTGCTGGACGACCATTCGGCTTCCGTCGCCGGACACGCTGTGGCAGACGCGACAGGAGTCGTGCCCCCCCGTCCTGCCGGCCACCAGGGTGGGGTCGGTCTTGCCGGGCTTGATGGCCAGGGTGGCTCCGCCAAATCTTCCATCGCCCCCCTTCGCACCTTCGTAGTTGAGGGCCAGGTCCGTGCCATAGGACTGGTAATAGACGACTCCCTTGAGCGAGCCGTTGGCGACCTTCCAGGTCTGCGTCAATGGCCCCAGCGCCCTGCCGCCCGAGGCCAGGGTGAGCTCCAGGCGCAGGGTCCCTCCCGCCGCCGTCTTCGTCGCCGCCGCCCACGCCTCCTGGGGAATCGGGTGGCGCTGGAAGGGCGCCCCCGAGGCCAGGCGGTAGGGGCGGCCGAACAGACCCTCGTACACGAAGTCTCCCGTGAGGAGGCGGATGCGGATGCCCTCTGCAGACGAGAGCAGTGAAGCGCTGGCCGTCCATTGCACCAGCGGGGCGAGCTGATCGAGCGGCCACACCGTCTGATCGTAGGGGTAGAGCATCTGCAGCGACGGCTCGGCCTGCGGGATTCCCTCCAGGGCTGCTCGCACGTTGGGGCTCACCGCCGGACCCGGCCCTTCGCCGCCGACGCCCGCGTATCCCCCCGGCCCGAAGCTGCTGTCGTCCGGCTCCGGTGCGCCGTCCTGCACCTGGTCGATCTTCACCGTCACCCGGGTCGCGACGGTCGCGCCTGAATGGGTCGCGGAGACCTTCCCCGTGCCAGCCGCGGCGCCGGAGGGCGTGAA
>JACRCT010000083.1 GCA_016218885.1 Deltaproteobacteria bacterium
CGTCCGACGCCAACACCTCGTCAGGGCCGGCGTGCCAGAGCGCCAGTGGAAGCACGCGCATCAGGGACCCGTTGCCGTTCGCTCGCTCGTCGCTTCGCCCAGCCTTCAGAGCGGGGGTTCCAGCGCGGAGCTCCAGCAATGCAGAGCTGGTCTGGACTCCTACGTCGAAGACTTTGCCGTCAACCGCGAGGTATCCATGTTCGTACCAATCGAGCATCCGACGCCCGAGATCCTCCAAGTCCAGGCCCTTCTTATGGAGGAGAGAGTCGAGGAGGCACAGCGCCTGCGCGCCGTCGTCGGACCACGTGCCAAGCGGGACGCCTGGGTGGGCCCGCGAGAATCCGAGCGGAGGACTCATCTCGATGAGTTCTGCCCGAGGAATCTGGTCGGGAGGATGGAACTCGTCCGGGACGCCGAGTGCATCACCGATCAGGAGCCCAAGAAGGCCGCCCTCGATTCGTTCCCGCCGTGAGATCACTGTCTCGCTCCCTCTTTCGGACTCACGCTGCCACTTCGCATGACGACGCTGGTGAGCGACGGCACTACGAGCAGGATGGCCTACTTCGCAGTCCTCGCCCACGATTTCGGCACGGCGATCTCGATGGCAAAGGCCTGCTCGTCCTGGGGGACCATCAGCACGGGCGCGATGCGCTCAACCTGAACTACCCGTTGAACTCCGCGGCGAAGGCGGCTGCCAGACGGCGAAATCGTCGAACTGGTCGTGGCTGACCGGATCATCTGGTCGTACAAGCGCTGGGCGGTGAAGGCGCTCGCGGGCATGGGCAAGAAGTCGGAGGCCATCGAGTATGCAGAGTCGTGTCGCGGGCCCTGGACGTATGACTGGGAAGTCGATGCCTTCTGCGAGGAGATCCTCCTCGGGAGCGGGCTCGTAGACGAGGCCTACAAGCGCTATGGCGTGCTTCCGTGGAGCGGCTGCCCTCCAGGCTCAAGTACAGGAGCAGCCAGGGGTTCTGGTAAACAGTCGTCCGGGCTGCCGCAAATGCGGTTCGCGAACGCCGTGCCGGGGCCAGGAGGACATCCGTGCCGCAGCGCTTCACGCCGAAGCAGGGCCAGTACCTGACCTTCATCGCCAACTACATCGCCGTGCACGGGCAGGCGCCGGCCGAGGCTGAGCTCCAAGCTCACTTCCGCGTCTCGCCGCCCTCGGTACACCAGATGGTCCTCCGGCTCGAGGAACTCGGCCTGATCGCGCGCGAGCCGGGCAGGGCGCGGTCCATCCGGCTGCTCGTGTCGGAGGACACCATCCGGGCGCCGGGCAAGTCGGTATCCGCCGCACCCACGACGGCGACCACAGACTGCGTGGAACTCGCGGTGGCGACCGGTTGCCGCGTCATCGTGAGGATGTTCGAGCAGTACGAGGACGCCGTCCTCGATGACGAGGACTTCGCGCCCCTCGTGGCTGCAGCAGCGAGCGGCGTGGCCGAGCAGGTGGTCGACTTGGGCGCATCGAAGATGGCCGTCGACGGGGCTCGCGAGAGAGTCATCGCTTGCGCGGTCGACCTGTACGTGAAGGGGTGCGCGCAGAACGATCCCGATGGCGCGAGCGAGGCGGAGGACGGTGCGCGGTTCCGTCGCTTCCTCGTGCCCCGCAAAGACCGGTAGGCCGCCCGAGTGCGAGACCGCCCATGCCGAAAAACCCGAGGAGCCCATGCCGATCTACGTCGTTCGCTGGCCGGACCTTTCCGCTGCGCT
Source organism: Deltaproteobacteria bacterium (assembly GCA_016218885.1). Taxonomy (GTDB): domain Bacteria; phylum Myxococcota; class Myxococcia; order Myxococcales; family UBA5297; genus JACRCT01. Next base: position 1,714 of record JACRCT010000083.1, read on the forward strand.
CGTAAAGGCGCGGTCCGAGGAGGAGCTGTTGGACATCCTCGATGAAGTTGCTGACTCGACCGGCTGCTCGTGGAGCGTCTACAACGGGCCGCTGTTCGTCGAGTTCGAGCTGCCCGTCGAGGTCAAGGTCGAAGGAAGTGAGGAGCGTGAGGAGCAGCGACCGATTCGGCCCGACGAAGTCGCTGTCGGGAGCGTCTCCGACTTGTACGACTACGACCTGAAGGTCTCCGCCCCGAGCGGCGACACTGTGAGCGAGATGTTCGAGGCGGTCGAGAAGGCGGCGTTCCCCAATGTCTACGCGGCAAGGCACTCCGTCCGACGCAAGGGTGAACCGTCGGAGAAGGAGCTGAAAGCGGCGGTCCTGGCGGACCTTGAGGTGCTGATCAAGGCATCGTGGCAGCGCAGCCACCTCGAGAAGAACGAGGATCCCGACGCCGCGCTGGCCCGCATGATGGGGGCGCCGCTTCGCTTGGTGAAGCAGTGGAGAGAGCGGTTCATCGAGGGACCGCCTCCAGAGCAGCCGCCGGCGAAGCCGAAGACGCCGAGCAAGCCTCGGAAGAAGTGAGTCGACTCCGATGTCCCGATAGCTGATCGCTCAGGGACGCTGCCATAGGCCTTCGATGCGCATCGCATTCACCTCCGACATTCACGTTGATGTGACCAAAGGGAACGCCAACCTCCTTCCCTGCCGTAGATCTTCCCGGCGAGCTTGCACTCCGCGCGGAAGCGCAAGCCTTCGTATTGCATGCCCTCGTTCTGGATCTCGGGGTGATGCGCATCTGGCCCGAGCTCGAACGTCATGAAGTCGCCGAGGTCACGCCTGCCAGCTTCTTGCAGGCGCTCGAGGATGTTCGCGGGAGAGCCCATGAGCCGCAGATCCACGTCCTTCGTGTGCGCGCATGCTCGAGCCGGAGCTCCAGCACCAACCCGCCCTTGAGCGTGACCGCGTCGCCCATGACGGCCACGACCCGTGCGAGGAACCGGTCGAAGACGAATCGACACTTTAGTTGTGCGCAATAGCTGCTGTCGGCATGGAACTAAAGCCAAGCTTTAAGTTCGTCTGCGGTCGCTGGGCGAACGCGGAAGACAGCGGGGGCTCGGCCTACTTGTCTCCGCGCGTCGTAGACAAGCCGAACCGTCCGGATCATCGAGGGGAACGCCTTGGCGGAGCAGGAGCCAAGCCCTCTGCCGGTTCAGCAGCAGCTGGACTGGAACGCCCGCCTGCGCCGCCCACGGACGTAGTACTCGGCTGTATCTCGGGGCGATGCGACGCGTGAGCGGCGCGCCCTGGCGAGCGAAGTGACGATGGCGGCTGTGCTCAGCGCGGAATGCTCTCGGCCATTCCAGGCACTGTGGAGCAGAGCGCAGGCTGAGGGACCCGTACTGCAGGAGGCTGGTCAAGGCCGCCAGTACCAGGAGGCGCCTCGTCGCCTTGGGGCGGTTCGAGCGGGCGCGGGGTAACTCGCCGTCTCTTGGGGAATGGGTGCGTCCCCTCGTCCGGGTTCCAGAGACCGGGACGCGGCAGATTCAACTCGTTGGACATGCGAACACCTCTTCGCTGAAGCTGTGCACCGCGATGATGAGCGGACGCCGAGACGTAGCAGGACTTGCTGTTCCGGGAGAGAGTACGGCCCAGCGCCAGTCCCAGGGCCCTGGCCTGGTCGGGGTCGTTGCCTATGGTTGCGCTGCCGCCGCCAGGGTGGCTCTCCAGCAACAAGTGGTGGAGCAGTAGGAAGACCTCGCTTGGCCCTTGCGACGAGAGGGCCAAGCGAGGTGTTGCCATGTGGCGCGGGCACCGCCCCAGATACGCATCGACGCCCAGAACAGCAGCAGGCCCGCCCTCTGCTTCCCGCCATTTCCTCTCGTCCCGCTAGGGCCCTCGTCGCCTTCGCGCCGCAGGGTGGCGGCCCCATGCGCACCGTTGCCGTCGAAGGGGGCGAAGATGCATGACGACAAGGACAACAGGGAGGCGCTCAAGCAGGTCCGGCCCTCCACGCCGCGGCCGACCGAAGGTCCATCGCCTGAGCATGACGGTCCGCACGTCGAGCAGGGACGGGTCCTGGAGGAGCTGCGCGAACAGGGGGGCTCTGGTGCGTGGAGAGAGGACCCTCGTCGACGAGAGGGATGAGCTGGCACCGACCTGGCCTGCGCGCTCTGCGGGCGCCCAGTACGCCTGGACGAGCGCTCGCTCGCGATGCTGCGGCGAGGGCTTGGCGTCCAGGCGTGGCGAGCGCTACCGTGCCTCTGTGTTGAACGATGGATGATGCAACCCGGGCTCTCGTCTCAGGCCCTTTCGGCGACCGGTCCTTCTTCCCGTGACGACAGCGCCAGCCCTCACGACGTCGAACGACGCGCAACTCCTCGAGCGCGAGGCCGCGACCATCCTCGCCAACGCGCTCGCCCTGGCGGCCACGCTGCACTTGCCGGGGGCACGCGAAAGCCATCGAGGAATGCTCGAGCGAGCGATCGAGCTTGCGCACGGGGCCCTCGCCCTCGACAACGCGGGCTTGGACCCTGCGACGATCGCGGGCGCGCGCTCCACCTTGGTGAAGGCCTACGCCGCCCGTGCGGAAGACGCGCGGCACGGAGCGGGCCAGCTCATGCAATGCGCTCAGCGCGCCCCGACGCGCGAGGACTGCGACGATGGCTGGCAGCGCGTCGAGGAGGTCGTGGCCGTTGCGGAGGCATCCGCGTGCCATGCGGCGCGCGTGGCGGACGAGTTCGGCGATCGTGCCGCCTGGGTGGCCGCTCGGAAGGCGGCCGCAGCCGCGCGGGAAGCACGCCAGGTCGTCGACGAGCGCA
>JACRCT010000916.1 GCA_016218885.1 Deltaproteobacteria bacterium
AGCTCCGAGCTGCACACCTGGAGCTACTCCGCCTGCCCCAATCCCCGGGACGAAACCTCCTCCTGCATGCTCAGCGGAGCCGGCTGCAGCGCTGCCTGCTGGATCGACCTGTCGAGCAAGACGGTGGCGTCGGGCGCGGACATCCACCTCGTCGACGACCCTGCGCTCGCCCAGAACCCGATCCGCGTGAGCACGTTGCGCGACTACCGAGCAGCCCCGCCGCCCCTGCCTGCGGACGCCTTCCGGCTCTTCAGGCGCGAGTCGGGCGGAGGAGGGTCGATCACCTGTCCACCGCTGACCGTCTCGGACGCGGTGTTTCGCTACGACCCCAACCTCGCGATGCGCTTCCCCCGCGGGGTGTGGCTCATCGACGGCGAGGTGAAGCTCCAAACGAGCAACCCGATGGCTCCCTGCCCGGCGATGGGGCTCTGGGCGGGGGCGTCATGGCTGGTGCGTGGCAGCATGGAGATCCACCCCGGCGAGTACTCGCTGTGGCCTCCCTTGCCGCTGGAGGCGGCGCTGGGCGTCGGCGGAGACCTGAAGCTCGAGACCGGCGACAGCACCTTCTCGACCTGCGGCACAGGCGCGGCCATCGCCGTGCACGAGCAGCTGCTGGCGGCCGGTAACAACGTCATCCACGCCCCGCTGCTGGTCGAGAACGCGCCAACCTGCTTCAGCGACGTCAACAGCGCCACCGCGATCGATTTCCCGGGCACCGTGACGGTCAGGGTCGACGCCGCGCCGCTGCTCTCGGTCGAGCCGCTCACCGAGCTGAGCTGGATGGAGTCGACGCTGTAGCTCAGTCCGGCAACACGCTCAGATCGCCATCCTGCACCTCGGCGACCCGCTTGCCGGAGTAGAAGTCGAAGACCGCTCCGTAGGTGTTGTCGCCCGCGCCGTAGTCGATTCCCACGAGCTTGCGGTGCGTGCGCGGCTCCTCGAGCTGGCGAACCACCACCTCGCTCTGGTCCACCTGGTCGAAGACCTCCTGCAGGTTCGTCGACTGGTAGGAGGAAACGCACGCCGCCTCGATCATCATCTGGGCCAGCTGCGGGTCCGAGACCTCGCTCGGCCTGGTGTAGCGCGTCTTCGGCTCGGAGGTCGCCGCACGATCGAGCAGAGCGTTGTAGTCCTCGCCGGGCTGGAAGGTCGCGGAGTTGGGGAAGTAGAAGTCGCCGTCCTGCACCTTCACCAGCATCTCCCCGCTCTCGGGGTCAAAGACGGCTCCGAAGGTGTTGTCCCCGGCGCCGTAGTCGACGCCCAACAGCTTGCGGCCCGTGCGCGGCTCCTCCATCTGGCGAACGACCACCTCGCTCTCGTCCACCTGCTCGAAGACCTCCTGCAGCGTCGTCGACTGGTAGGAGGACACGCCCGCCGCGTCGATCATCATCTTGGCGAGCTTGGGGTCTGTGACCGCATCCGCCGAGCGGTACGAGGTCTGGGCGGTCACCTTGGAGCGCTCCCGCAGGTCGTAGTAGGTCTCGTCCTTGATGAAGGGCGAGCGGGAAGCCATCGCGTCCAGCGCCTTGAAGGTCTTCAGCTTCTGGGCCGCGTTGAGCTCGCTGCCCTCCTCGATGACGCCGTCGTGGTTCTTGTCCCGCTTCTCGATCGCCACGATCGCCTGGTCAGCCTTGGCCTGGACCTGTGCGACCGTGGCCGGCTTGTTGCCGTTGCTCACCTTCGCCCAGGACTCCATCGTCTTGAGCGCGTCGCCGGTGACGAACTCGTCCTGCTGCTTCTGGCCGTGGCTCTTGATCTCCTTGGCGGTCAGCACACCGTTCTGGTTCTTGTCGGCCTGCTCCGCGTGTCGCTTGACCGTCTGAGCCGCCTGACGAAGGGAATCCATCTTCACGTTGGGCATGTGCTCTCCGAAGGAAAAGTCGGGTCATTATCGGGCTGAACGCCTCAGTTGTTGCGCCTTGCCCCGCCCGCGGGCTCACGCATGACGACCAGCGCTCGCGAAGCCCCTGGTGCGCGAAAAAGCGCAGGCATCACGGCATCTTCGGGCCTCTGGCGGACAGGTCCTGCCTGTTGCGGCTTTCCCCGGCTGCCGACCCGCTTGGCCGTGCTTCGCCCTTGACTGGCTTTCGGAGATTCCTTCCTATTCGCATCCGTTGTGCAGATGAACCTTTGACCGGTCCAAGGGCTGCTCGCGATGAAGCTCCTCTTCGAGATCCTGGGGATGACCGCCGCCTGCAACCTCGATTGCGGCTACTGCGAGTGGAAGAAGGAGCCGATGCGGTCGCTCGCTCCGGAGGAGTTCGCGCGCGCTGACTCCCACCTTCGCCGCGCCGCCCACCTCGTGCGCGAGCGCTTCCCCAGCGTGGTCTTCGTGGAGTACTCGGGCGGCGAGCCGTACGTCTACCCGCGCATCGTGGACAGCGTGCTCGAGGCCTTCCCCGACCGCTGGGTGCGCATCTCCACCAACGGCACGCGCATCGACTCCCGGGCGATCTCCAGGCTCGTGGGGCGCAAGGTCTACCTGGCGCTGAGCCTCGATGGCTCCACCGACCAGGCCAACTTCCCCCGCTTCAGGGGCAACGGCGACCTGCTCCAGAAGGTGCTGGGCACGGTGCAGACCCTGCTCTCCGAGGGCGTGCAGGTGATGCTTCTGTGCACGCTCACGCGCCACAACATCGATCTGTTCCCGTCGTTCGTGGGGTTCCTCGAGGATCGCTTCCCCCCCTTCATCGAGCGCGGGCTCCTGACCCTCCCGGCCCACTTCGTCTCGGAGTACCATCGCGGCGGGTCACGTCCCGCGATACCGCAGATCGAAGGGTTCGAGGACTTCGTCCACGGACGAGGGGCCACGAGCCTCCTGATCGCCCCCATCCGCGA
>JACRCT010000917.1 GCA_016218885.1 Deltaproteobacteria bacterium
CGGGCGCGGACCTCATCCACGTGGATGTCATGGACGGCCGCTTCGTGCCCAACCTCACCATTGGCCCCCTGGTGGTTGAGGCGGCAAGGCGAGCGAGCAAGCTGCCACTCGACGTGCACCTGATGATCGTCGAGCCTGAGCGCTACATCGAGGCCTTCGTGGCCGCGGGAGCGGCGCGCCTCTCGGTTCACGCCGAGGCCTGTCCACACCTGCACCGCACCCTGCAGCAGATTCGCGTGGCGGGGGCCATGCCGGCGGTGGCGCTCAACCCATCCACCCCGCTCTCGGCGATCGAGGAGGTCCTCGGCGAGGTGGGGATGGTGCTGGTGATGAGCGTCAACCCGGGGTTCGGAGGCCAGTCCTTCATCCCCACCGCGGTCGACAAGATCCGACGCCTGCGAAGGATGGCCGAGGAGCGAGGGCTGAAGATCGACATCGAAGTGGACGGGGGGATCCAACCTGCGACGGCACGCGAGGTGGTGGCCGCCGGAGCCAACGTGCTCGTCGCAGGCCACGCGGTGTTCCGGGCCGGGGACTACCGGGAGGCGATTGCGGCTTTGCGCATTGAGTAGCGGTCCTTGACGCCAGTCGCAATGCCGCGAACAATACAGCCCGTCTCAGCACTCTCCACCCGGGGGATCCATGCTCCGCACCAAGCCCTGTTCGCGACGCCTCGGCCGACTCACTGCGTGCTTGACCATCGCGCTCCTCGGCGGCTGCCCGGAGGCGGGCGAACCGACCCTCGACTTCACCGCGTCTCCAGCCAAGATCAAGGGCGATGGCAAGGCGACGGCCGGCCTCAACATCGAGGCCAAGGAGGCCAATGGCAGTCCCGGCACGGGCTTCGTCCTCATCACTGCCGATCGCGGCGCACTCCCACCGAATGGCGACCCTCAAGGGACCTTCGAGCTGATACGCGGATGGGCCTCGGCCAAGTACTCATGCAACACCACGGCTGACCCGGGGTGCGCCGGGCCCCAGACGCTCACCGCGAGTTGGCGGAGCCTGAGCGCATCAATCAATGTCCAGGTGGAAGGAGTGGCAGTCCCGCTCGATGCGGGCCACCCCGACGCGGAGAGTGCTGCCGGGCCGGATGCCAGCGGACCCGACACGGGCAGCGAGCCTGCGGACGCAGGACTCGGCTTCGACGGCTCCCGTCCTTTCGATGCCGCGACGAACGACGCGGCGCTCGGCGCGGATGCAGGAGGAGAGGATGGAGGCACATCGGCAGACGTGGGTCGGGGAGATTCCGGGCTTCAACTGCCGCCTTTCGACCCGAATGGCATGTACATGATGAGCAGCGTGTACGACCACTGGAACGACTACGAGGGCATCATCTGCAACATCCAGACGCCCGATATCGCGGCAGGAGGCTTCTATGGTGCGCCGTACTGGGACATCCAAGGCGCCAGCTTCCGACGTAGCGATGGCCGACTGATCTACGTTTCGACCAGCGGTCCCAACACCCGTCGTGAGCTTCGGGGCTTCACCGTAGACTTCATCGCATCGACCAACTATCCCTGGGTCTATGCGGGCGAGCCTTGGGCGAACGACTTGCTCCTTCCGACACCTGCTTGTGATGCAAATCCGTATGGAGTGGGCCTTTTCTTGATCAATCCTCAGAGCAGCGAGGCCTGGTACACGTGCGACCACGGGGACGGCACCTACTATAGCTCGGCTGGAAACGCGATCTCGGCCTGCACTATGGGAGACTACCCCGCCCCAGCGCTGCAATCCCTAGGAGAGGATGGATCGCGTCTCTGCACGCACAGCGTCTTCGACGCCGTAGGCACTGAGCGCGCGCTCTCCCAAGAACTGAGCTGGGTGCTGACCCGCCCCAAGCCTGGTGGCGGTTTCTGGGCCATCGTCGATCGCTCTACCAGCAACCCCTACGTCTTCCAAGTTGAGCGCTGGTCCATCGAGCCTTCGGGAACCGTCTCGCTGGATGGAACCTATTCCTCGTGCCCGAGCGGCTTCATGTTCGTGAGCCGCCGCGAGTCGCAGGGAATCGACCGGCTTGGACGCTACTATCGCCTCGTCAAGACTCTCGACAACTCGGGGCACGGAATCGCGCGGTTCGAGGCCGACTTCTCGAGTTCCTCGTTGGTCCACGATGGCACCACCTACCCCGTCTGCCAGACCGGCGTCAACGCAGGGTCCTGGTGGAATCACTTCTTCGTCACCGCGCTTTGAGGCCTTCTGAAGGCACGCTGGGACGAAACTTGACCCCGTTTCCCCGCGGGAGAGACAATTCGGGGTCCAGATTGCCAAGTTCAGCTAGGAGGAGCACTGATGAGGGCGCACGTTCGGGTTGGCCTCACGCTGGCGCTTTTTGGCACGGCAGCCCTAGGCTCTTGGGCCTGCCCCACGCCCTCTGAGGAGGAGCCGCCAGAGCCCATCCTCACCATCACCGCCTCGCCCAAGATGCTCCCCGGAGACGGGCGCAGTACCGACATCAGCGTCGCCGCGGCCGAGGCTGATGGGGCGCTGGGCGTGGGCAACGTGACGCTCACTACCACCCGCGGCAACCTCGGAGAGGAAGGCGTCACCGAGACGATTCTCGAGCTCTCCAACGGCCGGACTTCGATCAAGTACTGGTGCAACGCCACTTCAGACACCAGCTGCTTCGGCGCCCAGAGAATCACCGCAAAGTGGAAGAACCTGACTGCAGTAGTGACCGTGACTTTCTCTCAGCTTGCCGGACCGGATGCGAGCGCAAGCGACGATGGCGGAACCACGGGCATGGACGCTGGGAGCAGCGGCGCCGATGCCGGGACCGCAGACGGGGGGACAACGGATGACGGAGGCAGCACCGATGCCAACACGAGCGCATTCGCGCTCTCCATCACCACCGGGCGATCGTCTCTCTACTCCCAGGTCGGCGCCTCGACCGAGGTCACCGCGCGCTTGACCTCGCGGGATGCGGGAGTTGCAGCACAGATCGTCACCGTCTCGGTCGACCTAGGCGAATTATTTGTCGGGACGGATGGAGGCACGCCGCCGGTTGGAGCCCCGTCCCTCGACTTGGAAACCGATCAGACTGGACGGGTCCGCGCGCAGTTCCGAGAGACTGGAGCGCCAGGCCAGGCCACGATATCCGCCAGCCATGCATCCGGAGCGAGTGCATCAACAAAAGTAGACATTCTCAAGGTCGCCACCATTACCTACCAAGGCATGACTTGCGGCGGGTCTCCCTGCACCATGCTGGGCATCAACGGTTCTGGCTGGAACGAGAAGTCCGACATCTTTTTCAGAGTGCTCGACAACGCTGGAAAGCCAGCCGCCGGAGTACCGGTCACCTTCACCTTCTCCAACCCGGACGTCCCCGAGGGAACCACGATCGCCCCCACGGGCGTCACGGATGTCCAAGGGAACGTGAAGACCTCGGCCTCCTCCGGCCCTATCATCGGAGTATTCACGGTCAAGGCGACCGCAGTCCCGCCCCCCACCCCCGTCGAGGCGGTTAGCACTCCCATTGGCGTTCGCGGAGCCAAACCCAGCAATTACAATATGACTTTCACTTGCTACGGCCCAAATGACCGAGTCAACGTCCCTGCCTATAGTTCCCCTACGCCTCCACTATCCATTCAGAACAAATGCACCGTCAAGCTTCTGGATCGCTACAACAACCCAGTGGGCACAGGCGCGCAGGTCTATTTCAAGACCGAAGCAGGGGGAATCCCCAACTCCATTACCACCCAAGCCTTCAATCCGACTACAGACAACAAGGACGAGGGAGTGGGAGTGGTGGTCTTCAGCACCAATGGGACCTGGCCACCGCGGAATGTTGAACCTTTGCCTGCCAATCCAAATCAGTGGCCCATCCCACTGGAGGCAGAGCCCAACCTAACAATTAGCGGCAACCAAGTAGTCAACCCGCGCGACGGGTTGGTGACAATCATCGCCTACACCTCGGGAGAGGAGTATCTGAATGATGCCAACCAGAACGGGACAGCCGATCCGGGAGAGACCTTCATCGACCAGGAGAAGCCGTTCGTGGATGCAGACGACAATGGGACCTTTGACTCTTGGGAGGTATCACCGGGAACCTGGGCACCCGCCAACGGCTCATGGGACAGAGACACCACCATTTGGACTGAAACCCATATCCTGTACACAGGTGATGTTGTTGACGACCCGCGTTACTCCCACCTGCTTCCCAACCCCTTTCCAACCGCAAGCTTGAGCGAGCCCCAGACAGTTGATGTCTATTTCGCCGATAGAAATCTCAATCGGCCCGAATCTGGCTGCACGTGGAACTGGTCCTATAATTCGATTTACGTCGACCTCTTCAGCATCACCTTGCTTCAGGATGGATATGGCTTCGGCCTTGACCACATTCGAGTCGACAGTGCCGATGAGCGCGAATGCGTTATCGGAACGACCCAGGTCTGCAAATGGAAAACGATCTTCAGCACCTGGGGTAGGGGCAAGGTGAATCAAGTCCGAATCATAGGAGATTCGGACAATACGCCCCCCATAGCAGCGTCCATTTCCATTGGAATCAGGAGCCCAACCGCCGGCATTTGGCATTGGGCAAGTACGACCGGAAACGTTCGGCCTTAAGCGGCATTCTTTCGCTCTGAAAGGGCCACGCCGATCTCCCGGCGCGGCCCTTCTCTTGACCCAATACCTATCGCCCACCCCTACTTTTTGGGCACCTTCTCCCAGTCGGCCAGGAACTTCTTGATCCCCGCGTCGGTGAGCGGGTGCTGGGCCAGCTGCTGGATGACGTTGAAGGGGATGGTCGCCACGTGGGCGCCGAGCTTGGCGGCGGTCAGCACGTGCACCGGGTTGCGCACGCTCGCCACCAGGATCTCGGTCTCGAAGCCGTAGTTGCCATAGATCTCCACGAGGTCGGCGATCAGCTGCATGCCGTCCTCGCTGACGTCGTCGAGGCGGCCCACGAACGGGCTGACGAAGGTGGCGCCCGCCTTGGCGGCCAACAGCCCCTGGTTGGCGCTGAAGACCAGGGTGACGTTGGTGCGGATACCCTCGGCGCTGAGCGCCTTGACCGCCTTGAGGCCCTCCACGCACATGGGGATCTTCACCACGATGTTCTTGTGGATCTTGGCCAGCTCGCGGCCTTCCTTGATCATCCCCTGAGCGTCGAGGCTGATCGCCTCGGCGGAGATGGGCCCGTCGACGATGGCCACGATCTCCTGAATCACGTCCGCGAACGGGCGGCCGGTCTTGGCGATGAGCGACGGGTTGGTGGTGACGCCATCGATGATCCCCATGGCGTTGGCCTGGCGGATCTCATTGACGTCGGCGGTATCGATGAAGAACTTCATCCTTCGCTCGCTTTCTCCCGATGACGGGGGCTCGGCTCTGCGCGCGGCAGGTTCCCCGCACCGATCGCGGCTGTCAAGCCACCGACGATGACAAACGGGCCACTGCACCCCTTCCCGCCGCCGCCTGCTTGTAAGACCCCCGACCCGCTGCTACATACGAGCGCTCATGCGCTCTCCGGTGCCTGCCTCCCGCCTCCGAGCCGCCGCTCGGCCTCCCCGCTCCAGTTCCGCGAAGACCGCGACTCGGCACACGAGCGGAGGACCGCTCGTCGCCAGCGATCACCCGCACCTGGTCTACGGGCGTCGGGTGCTCGAGCTCGAAGCCCGAGCCATCGAGTCGCTCGCCCCGCGTCTGGGGGCAGGCTTCGTGCGCACCATCGACCTGGTGCTCGAGTGCCCTGGCCACGTGGTGGTGACCGGAATCGGCAAGCCGGGGTTTTTGGCGCAGAAGCTCTCCGCGACCCTCGCCTCCACGGGCACCCCTTCGCTCTATCTGCATCCTGCCGAGGCGGTGCACGGCGACCTGGGGCGGGTGACCGAGGCCGACGTCATCCTCGCGCTCAGCAACAGCGGCAACACCGAGGACCTGCTGCGTCTCCTACCACCCCTCAAGCGCATCGGCGCCAAGCTGGTGGCCATCACCGGCGACCCGACCTCCCCTCTGGCACGCGGGGCTGTGGCGGTGATCGACATCGGCCGCATGGATGAGGCCTGCCCCCTGGGGCTGGTCCCCACCACCTCCAGCGCGGCGATGCATGCCGTCTGCGATGCCATCGCGCTCACCGTGCTGCAATCCAAGCCCATCTCCAGCGACGAGTACGCGCTCTTCCATCCCGGGGGCGCGCTGGGCCGAAGGGTGATGCGGGTGGCGGAGCTGATGCGATCCGGAGTGGCCAACCCCGTGGTCCGCGAGACCGAGCCTCTGTTCCGGGCCGTGGCCGTGATGACCAACACTCCCGGACGCCCCGGAGCGACCTCGGTCGTTGATCGGCGGGGCCGGCTGGCGGGCATCTTCACCGACGGCGATCTGCGCCGCCTCGTCGAGCGCGGGCATCAGGACTTCTCGGTGGCAGTCCGCAGCGTGATGGGACACAAGCCACGCACCTGCCTGCCCGAGGCCCTGGTGCAGGACGCCGCAGCGCTGATGCATGAGGCGCGTATCGACCAGCTCCCGGTGGTGGACGGGCAGGGACGGCCGGTGGGCCTGCTCGACGTCCAAGACCTCTTGGCCGCCCGGTTCGTCTGATGCGCCAGCACGACAAGACCGAGCCCGAGCACCGAGCGGACCTCATCGCCGTCTGTCGCCGGCTCGCCGCGCTGGGTCTCATCGGAGCCGGTGAGGGCAACGTCTCCATCCGCCTCGGACCGCGCAGAGTGCTCGCGACTCCCTCCGGCACCAACAAGGCCTTGCTGCTGGCCCATGAGCTCGTCACGACCGATCCCCAGGGCGAGAAGATCGCCGGGCGACGCGCCCCCTCGAGCGAGCTGGCGATGCACCTCGCCGTCTATCGCGCCCGCGCCGAGGTCCCGGCGGTGGTGCACGCCCTCCCGCCCACCGCGATCGCCTTGACCCTGGCAGGGATCGATCTGGCCTCGCCGGCGCTGCCCGAGGCCGTGACCGCTCTGGGTGGAGGCATCCCCACTGCACCCTACGCCACGCCCTCCACGCCGGAGCTCGCGGAAGGTGCCGCCCGCGCCCTCGGCCGCCACGACGCCTGCCTGATGGAGCGACACGGAGCCCTCGCGGTCGGCCGCGACGTTTTCGAGGCCCTCGATCGGATGGAGACCGTGGAGCGGGTGGCGCAGGTGGTGCTCCGCGCTCGCCTGCTGGGAGGCAACCCCACCCCGCTGCCCGAGGCCGAGATCGAGCGGCTACTGCGTCTCTCAGGAAGGTCCTGAGCCGAACCAAGCCTCACCAGCGGACACGGTGCCTTTCCATCACGCCGGGGACTCCGGCGATCTCGATCGTCTCTCCCGCCGAGTCGCGCACCACGCCCTCGAACGTGCCCATGGGTTGCACGTATTGGCTGGCGATGATCTTGAGGTCCCGATCCTCGCCGCGCAGCCCCTCGGGCAAGAAGCGCAGGTCCACGCGCCCGTCATCGGTGCTCACCCGCCAGGGCCTGGAGGGATCCGACTCGTCGAGCTCGAAGTGAGCACGGCCGGGCTGGGTTGGTGAGCTGCCTATCCAGAGCGCGTTCTCGGTGACCGCGCCGTCGTTGTGCCCCTCGACGAGATTCAGTCCCAGCGGACGCCCGTCGGGGAGCCTCCCACTCGCGCTCGCCCAGCGCCAACGCGTCTCACGACCCAAGTAGCCATGGGAGTAGTCGAGGGCAGCCAGGGCGCCCTCCACCTTCAGGACCCGATCGCCGACCCGCACCTCGCCCTCAGCAGGAAGGCACACGGTCTTCTGCGTCATCGTGACCCCTCCGCCAGCGACTGGGCAGACCGCAGTCAAGGCTGCCGGCCCGCTCCCAGGACGAAGCGCAATCTCCACAGCCAGGCGACCCCCGTAGAGATCGGCGCTGAACCGACCCGCGCTCGCCGAGGCTTCGATGAGCATCCGCGAACGAACCCGCCGCATCGTCGCCCTCGCCTCCGCAGCGAGATCGTCGATCTCCACCAGAGGTGGAGGCAGCAGGAAAGAATGCTGCGCCAGCATGCGTCGCCCTGGGCGGTCGAACACATAGAGGAAGGCGCTGGCCAGATAGCCCAGCTGCACGATCGCCCCACCGACGAAGAGCTCAGGGGAGGCGACGCAGGCATAGTGCCACCGCTTCTCGCTGGCGAGGCGCCTCCATCCCTCCCGCTTCAGGCCCCCTCCCAGCCGCTCGAGCGAGGTGTCGCGCATGCGCCCGGAGAAAGCGCCGAGCCGGGGAGCGGCGTCAGGGTCGACCAGCGACTCAGGGCAGAGGGCCGGCTCGTCCGCCATCACGAGCTCCCGTGGTCTCGA
>JACRCT010000918.1 GCA_016218885.1 Deltaproteobacteria bacterium
CACCTCGCGCTTCTTCGGGTGGGTGAGCTACAGCTTCTCGCGCTCGGAGCGGCGCTCCACGCTCTGGGAGGACACGAGCTACCGGCTGGCCCAGTTCGACCAGCCGCACCACCTGATCGCCGTGGCCAGCTACAAGTGGCCCCTCGACGTGGTGACCGGCCTGCGCTTCCAGTACGCCTCGGGCAACCTCTCCACCCCGTTCCCCAGCACCGTCTACGACTCCGACGCCGACATGTACATGCCGGTCCCGGGCAAGTTCTTCAGCGTGCGCGGCCCGGACTTCGTCTCGCTCGACCTGCGCATCGACAAGCGCTTCGTCTTCCAGCAGTGGTCGGTCAACGTCTTCCTCGACGTGCAGAACGTGACCAACAACACCAACGGCGAGTTCGTCCTCTACAACTTCGACTACAGCCGCTCCCAGTACGTCCGCGGCCTGCCCATCTTCCCCACTCTGGGCCTCAAGGCGGAGTTCTGATGCGCACGCTCTCCCCCTCGGGCGTCGACGGCCCCACGCCACCCGGCAGCCCTTCGGCGCGCCATGGGGCCCCTGCCCTCGCCTTCACCCTGCTGCTTTTGGGGGCTGGCTGCACCGACCCCTGGCCGCTGGTCACCAACGTCGACGGCCTGCGCCTGCTCGCCATCCGCGCCGAGCCGCCGGACCTGGCTCCGGGCCAGTCCACCCAGCTCGACGCGCTGGTGGTCGATCCGCGCGAGCCGGGACGCACCAACACCGTCCTCTGGTTCGCCTGCGACCCCGACCCGTCCCAGCTCGATCAGACTCCCTGCGCCGACTACACCACGCTGCAGGACACCAGTGGCGGAGAGATCGGCGCCGATCCGCAGACGCTGCCCGAGGGAGTGCGCTTTCTGGGCGCGACCTCGCCGGCTGCGGCGGCGCCGGTCACCTACCTGAGCCGGGCCGACCTGTTCGCGCAGCTGACCCCCGACGACCCTCGCCGGGCCCGCGGAGTCCTCGCGGTGGTCCTGGCGCTGGCCATCGCCGCCCCGCCGCCCACGAGCCTGACGGAGCTGGGCGCGCTGCTGGAGAAGGTCAAGACCAAGGAGGTCGAATCGCTGCTGGGCATCAAGCGCATTCGCATCAGCGAGACCACCACCCCCAACCACAACCCGCGGCTGCAGGGCGTGAAGGTCGGCGAGAGGCTGTGGAGCCCGGGCCTGCGCCCCGCCAAGGTCCATCCCGGCGTCAGCGTCCCCCTGGTCGGCGTGGCGCAGCCCGGCACGGTGGAGACCTTCGAGGAGCTCGACGCCGACGGCCACCTCGTGGAGAAGCAGGAGAAGCTGTTCGTCAGCTGGTTCTCGACGGTGGGCGAGCTCCGCTTCCCCCGCAACCTCGAGGGCGAGGACGGCGACCAGCGCCAGGAGCTCTCCACTCCGTTCGTGCTGCAGCACGTCCCCGAGGATCGCCGCGCCACGCTCTGGGCGGTCCTGCGCGACGGCCGCGGCGGCGTGGAGACCATGGTGCGCGGCCTCTTGCTGTGCGACCCGTTCCTGGCCCCACCCACCCTAACCTCGCTCGAGCCCGCGAGCGGGCCCCCGGGCACCCTCGTCAAGGTGCGCGGCGAGGGGATGGAGAGCGTCCTGGACGTGGCCCTGGGTGACGGATGGCTCGCGGCAGGCAAGTGGGATGCGACAGCGGGCGCCTTCGTCGGCTCCGTCCCCAGCGACACGCCCCCCGGCCCGGCCCAGGTCGTCGCCCGCGGCCTGGGGTGCGACGCCGACCCCGTCGCGTCCTTCCTGGTGACTGCGCCCTGAGGGTCGTCGCGCCCGGCGGCCTGAGCGATACTGCGCCACCACCCGCTTCGTTCTTCACTCATCCAGGAGAAGCTCATGCTCACCGTCGGCTTGACCCGCGAGAACACCCGTCCCGTCACCGAGGAGGATTCGGCCGCGCGCATCTCACCGCTCGTTCCTCCTGTCTTTGCCAGCGCGCGAATGATCGGCTTCGCCGAAGCGGTGTGCGCCGAGCTGATGGCCGAGCACCTCGCCGAAGGGGAGACCAGCGTCGGCATCGGCTTCCAGTTCACTCACGAGGCGGCGACGCCCATCGGAATGAAGGTGACGATGAGGGTGAGGCTGGTGGCCTGCGAAGGTCGCAAGCACGTCTTCGAGATCGAGGGTCGCGACGAGGTGGACCGGATCTGCACCGGGCGCCACGAGCGCGCGGTGATCCAGAAGGCGAAGCTCCTGGCGAAGCTCGAGGAGAAGGCCAGGAAGATCGCGAAGCCGTAGCCGCGGGAAGGCCTAACCCCAAGGACCCCGGACGTCCCGTCCGCTGCCTCTTCTGGAAGCGAAGGACCTCGGCGCTTGTATTCGTCGCACTCGAGCGCCGCGTAGGTCCGCGTGCTCACGCGCGGACACGTATCAGCCTTCCTCATCGAGCGCGAAGGATGAGCGCGGATCACGGCGACGCCGTTGCCTTGCGGCCACCGAGCAGCGGGACAAGAATCGCCGCCACCGGAGAGAGCCTGATGGCGGTATTCGCAGCGACGATCTTCTTGAGCGCGTGCCTGCTGTTCGTCGTCCAGCCTCTGGTCGGCAAGGTGCTGCTCCCCTGGTTCGGCGGAGCGCCGGCGGTCTGGACGACCTGCATGCTCTTCTTCCAGGTCTTGCTGCTCATGGGCTACGGCTGGGCCCACCTGTTGGCGCGGCAGGCTCCCCGCCGGCAAGCCCTCGCCCAGCTCGGCTTGCTCGCGCTCGCCGTAGGAGCCATGGCGATCGGCACCATCGCCTGGGGCCGGCCACTCATCCCTGACGAGAGCCTGAAGCCGCCCGACAGCCTCTACCCTGCGGCCCGGCTCATCCTGCTTCTCGCCCTGGCCGTCGGCCTACCCTACCTTGCGCTCTCCACGACCGGTCCGCTCCTGCAAGCATGGTTCGCGCGGGTCCATCCCGGCCGCTCGGCGTATCGCCTGTACGCCCTCTCCAACGCGGGCTCGCTCTTGGCGCTGGTCAGCTACCCGTTCCTGGTGGAGCCCGCGCTCAGCTTGAAGACCCAGGGGTGGGTCTTCGCCATCGGGTTCGCGCTCTTCGCGGCTGGCTCCGCGCTCATTGCCCTGCGAACGCAAGCCGTG
>JACRCT010000919.1 GCA_016218885.1 Deltaproteobacteria bacterium
GCACCTGGTGGTCTGCGTTCTGCCGTTCGCAGTCACTGTGAGCGAGCACCTCGCGCCGCAGCCGACCGAGAAGTTCGGCGAGCAGCACGCGCCGGTGCCCACGAGATTCCGGAGGGCTTCCGCCCACCGCAAGGCACGTGTCCCGAACTTGCCCCACTCCGGCCGATCTACCTGGCGGCGGTCCGGGCGTGGCAGCGGCGACAGGCGCGCTGGGGTTCAGGTAGGCGAAGACCGGGGCGGGCTGCCTCACCCAAGCTCCGCACTGCGGCGTACTCCTGCGGCCTCGGTTGAAGACGCTCGGGAGGCTCGAGGCCACCTCCGACTCGTGTCCCACACCGTCTCCACGGCCTTCGCTACTACAAGGGCGTTCCGGGCAACTCGCAGTTCGAATGGCCTAGGCGCTCTGCCAGGGTGGCAATACCACGCACTTGCGTGCTATAGCCACGCCATGGATTTGCTTACGGCCCTGCTGGCCTCTCGGGTGAAGGCAGAGCTCCTCCGCCTCCTGTTCGACGTTGAAGGGCGCGAGCTACACCTGCGGGAGCTCGCCCGTAGGGCGAATCTGAGCGAAGCGACGCTGCGGCAGGAGCTGAAGAGACTGACTGGCCTGTACCGGGTCGAGCGCCGTCAGGACGGCAACCGCACGTACTACCGTGCGAACCGGCAGCACCCGCTGTACCCAGAGCTGCGCGGGCTCGTGCTGAAGACCACTGGGCTGGCCGACGTGCTGCGGGAGGCCCTGGGGGTCGAGGGCATCGGCGTCGCGTTCGTGTTCGGGTCGTTGGCCAGCGGTGCCGAGCAGCCGGAGAGCGACGTCGACCTGATGGTCATCGGCACGTTGACGCTGCGCCAATTGGCCTCGCGGCTCTCAGGCATCTCCGAGCGTCTCGGCCGCGAGCTCAACCCCTACGCGCTGACACCCCAGGAGTATGCCGCGAGGCGGCTGGACGGCGAACATTTCCTCACCTCTGTTCTAGCCGCCCCAAAGCTGTTCGTGATCGGAGACGAAGATGAGCTTGAAGCGCTGGGAGGAGAACGGGTGGCTTCGCCCACACCAGACCAGCCGCAAGGAGATCACGGGCCTGCTGTCCATCGTCGCGCGAGACCTCGCCGACGCAGGTGAGCAGGCGATCTCCGCCGATTGGCGCTTCGGCATCGCCTACAACGCGGCGCTAAAGCTGTGCACGATCCTGATCCACGCCTCCGGCTATCGCCCGGAGAAGACGCTGCAGCACTACCGCACGCTCCAGGCACTCCCCTTGATCATGGGCGAGGCCCGCAAGGACGATGCCGCCTACCTGGAAACCTGCCGCATCAAGCGCAACAAGGTCGAATACGACCAGGCAGGCGGTGCCACTGGCGCCGACGCGCAGGAACTGCTCGAGTTCGCCACTACCCTTCGGGAGGACGTCCTAGCCTGGCTGAAAGACCACCACCCGCAGCTCGTTCCCTGAGTCCGCTCCCGCGCGACCAAGGATTGTTGCCAAAATGGGGGCCGCTTCACAGACATCGATGCCAATCTTCTCCATGGCTGGCCCTCACTCCCTGCGGCCTTTCGACCGCGTCATCTGTCTGTGGAGTCAACCTGGCCACGGCCCTTGGCCGGCAGCCAGTATGGCTACCACGTAGAGTGGCGGCCAGCCGCTTCATCCCCTCTAGGCGCCCTGACATGCACCGGACCGCAATTGTCGTCTACCTCGCGCTCCAGGCGTGTGCCGCGGGACGGGTCGGCTCCCCTGAACTCGCCCAGGCCGGAGGCCCCTCGCCGGGCGAGCGCAAGGTCTGGCTCGCTCCGGCGCTGCCGGTCCCCTCTTTTCCGATGGAGGTGCGCGACCCACCGGTCCTGGGGCCCGGGGGCTCGCTCCTGCTGATCTCGGAGGGCCGTGTGCTCCTCCACGACCTCGCTTCCGGTCGCGACGTCCGAGGCTTCCACATCGAGTTCCCCCGTGTGGCCGCGATCTCCGCGGACGGCTCGATGGTTGCCATCGCCGCCGAACGCGAGGTGGGGATCTTCCGGCGGGACTCCTCGGAGCCGATGGTCAAGGTGGCGCTGGAGACAGCGGCGTCGCAGCTGGTCTTCAGCAGCGATGGCGCGAGCGTGGTGGCGCTGCTGGAGGGGGCGCCGAGCGCGCTGGTGGTCTTGGACGCCCGGACCGGCGCGGTCCGCAGCTCGCACCGCTTGGCCGCGAGTGACCTTCCGCTGCGTCTCTACCCCGGCTTCGTGGTGGTCGGCGACCGTTCGAGCCCGTCGCCAGAGCCGAGGCTCCTGTTGCGCGACTTTTCGGGCAAGCCAATGCACACCTGGAGCGTCCCCGACATCGCCTTCATCGCCTTCGATCAGGCGGGGCGGCGCGCGGCCATGCTGGGCAAGGACGAGTCTCTCCGAATCCAGGAACAGGTCGCCGCGTCGGGCGGATCCGGCGAATCCGTCAAGACGCTGTGGTCCCGCGACGGAGTCAGGTGGGAGGGGGGACGCAGGAACCCGCCGATGCGCTTCGACGCCGAGGGAAGGCGGCTCGTCCTGGTCGAGGACGCGACCAGAATCAGCTTCTTCGATGCCGCCTCCGGCGCGCTGGAGCGCACCGCCTCCTGCGCTCACATGAGCACCCCGACCCTCTCTCCCGACGGCCGATGGGCCATCGACGGCACCTGGACGCCCTGTGACCTGCAGGCGGCCGAGCCCAGCGCCGCGTCACCGTCGCGCCCGGGGCCCATCCGCGGGCTTCGCGAGGGGCTTGGGCGCGTCCTGGCATTAGCGGGGGACGGGTACGACAACGGCGCGACGCTCGTGTTCGACTCGCGCGCCGGCGCGCTCGTGTCGACGCTCGTGTCTTGGGCGGAGGGGGATCAGACACCTCCATTCAAGGAGAGGCTGGAGGAGGAGCCGTGGCTCGAGGGGCTCGCGGTCTCGTCTGATGGACGGCGCAGCGTCGCGGCTTGGGGCGACTGCCTGATGATCCACGAGCGCAGCGCTGGAACGGCCGAACTGTCGTGGGGCGCGGCTCGCTGCATCCGGCTGCCCGGCGACTTGCGCGAGGGGGCGCTCATCTCCGCCGACGGCCGACGAGCGCTGGCTGAGGGAAGAAATGGCGTGCTGGTGCTCTTTGACCTCGAGCGCGCGGCCCCCGAGCGCACCTTCGAGCTGCCCGCCTCGGAAGAGCGCGTGGAGGACCTGGACCTTGCGGCGCTGGGCCCCGATGGAAGATGGGCCCTGGCGCTGGTGCGTTACGAGGGCTGCCAGGAGGAGCTCCTGGTGGCCTGGCATGGCGACGCCGCGGCACCGCGGTGGAGCTACCGGCTGCCGCCGAGGACGGGCTCCGTCGTGGTCGCGGTGGCTCCCCAGCGAGCCGAGATCGCAGTGGCGCTGAAGTCTGGCGAGATCCGGCTCTTCGACCAGGTCGGGCTCTCGCGGCCTCTGGTGGATCTCGCGCCCAGCCTCGACCATGCCAACCACCTCCTGTACTTGAGCGACGGGAGCGCGCTCGTGGTCGGGACGGAGCGAGGCGGCGTCTTTGCCTTTCCGCGCTGACTGCCTGGTCTCCGGCATGATGACGGTCGAAGGAGCGTTGACTGGAAGGAACTCATCCCATCCGCGGGCAGCGTCCCCGCCACTCGCCTGCGCGGTGGATCCGTTCCGCAACCCGCGCCCCAGCAGCGCCAGGGCGCGGGTACGCCAGCCGTCGAGGATCTCGTAGACGGTGGGGATGACCAGCAGGGTGAGCATTGTGGAGGTGATGACCCCGCCGATGACCGCGCGGCCAGCGGAGCCCAGAAGTCGGCCCCCTCCCGCATCCCCAGGGCGATGGGGACCATGCCGGCGATGATGGCCACGGTGGTCATCATGATCGGCCGCAGGCGGATGCGGCCGGCGTCGATGAGCGCCTGGCGCAAGGGCGCCCCCCGCGCTCGCGCCCACATGGCGAAGTCGACGAAGGAGCTGGAGGCTTGCGCCGGCGGACAGCTACCCGTGGCTGACGACGAGGGCCAGCAGGGTGCCGAACACCAGCAGGTTGACGATCACGGCCATCCAGACATTGCGCCGGCCTGATTGGGTGAGCATGCCGCGCTTGCTGATCAAGCTCACCAACTGCACGAGCGAGTAGAGGTGCAGCACGACCGGGAAGGTGAACAGGCCGATGATCGCCGCGCGCATCGCCCGCCGGGCCACCGCGTCGCACCCCGAAGCCTCGCCGTCGGAGGGGCTCGACTCGGGCTCGTCGCTCGTCTCCGCCGTAGCGCCACCTTCGACGTCCTCGCTTGGCTGGCTCAGCAGCTTCTGTGCCTCCGGGACGTCGGATTCGGCGACCTTCGTCGCCCGCGCCACCCGGCGCCCCGTCATTCAGATCGCCCAGGGCTTCTTCTGGCCGGTGGCGCTGGGCTCGCTCTTCTTCAACCTCCGCGCCGAGCTGGACGTCTGGGCCCTCTACTTCTTCGGAAGCTTCTTCCTGGGAATGGCCGTGCAGTGGGGGCACTGAGCGGGCACCTTCCGCGGGCAGCCTTCTTCGCCTATCTGGCGCTGGTCGTCGCCGCCGGGCTGCTCGAGTTCCGGCCGCGCTTGCTGATGTCCGCCGCCATCGCCGCGATCCTCTTCTTCGCCGCGCGCTCGAATGCCCTCCACGACTGGCCTCGCAACAAGGTCGTGCTGTGGCTCGGGCGAATGTCCTACAGCGTCTTCCTCATCCACTTCCCGGTCTGGCTGCTCCAGAACGTGGTCTTCGTGCGGATGAGGTGGGTGACGCCCGTGACCGGGCTGCTCGCCATGCCCATCGCCTGGCTGCTCAGCATTGGCGCGGGGTGGCTCTTCTACCGGAAGATGGAGCTGCCCAGCGCAGGGTGGGCAAGCGGCAGGTCGGAGTGATCAGCGGTGGGAGCACCCGAGACAAGTGCCGCTGAAGGAGAGCCCCTCTCCCTGGGAGTGAAACGACCAATGGGAGAGGGGACGGGGGTGAGGGCCCTGCCCTTCTCCCAAGCCTCTCCCACTACCAGATGTAGTCCTTGGCGAAGTCGCGCTTGTCCTTGCCGAACAGGACGTGGAAGACGCGCAGCTTCTTGAGCGTGTCGGGCGAGAACTGGCCGATGGGCAGGTAGACGATCTTCTTCCCGAACCGGCCCGCCCAGCTCTTCATCTCCGGCCGGGGCGGCTTCTTGGCGACATAGACGATCACCTTCTGCTCGCAGTAGTCGACGCCGGCCATCAGCAGGCGCTCGGCGCGAGTCCGGGCGCTCTCGAAGACCTCGTCGCTCCAGACGTCGCTCATGCGCCCCGGCGGATAGGAGAGCAAGAACCCTCCGTACTCGCAGCGGCAGATCCCCGGCCCGACGATCTGCTGCATGGGGTGGGTGGCGAAGAGGCACATGTCGCCCTCCTCGGGCACCTCGCCCATCCAGGTGATCTCCCAGGGGTAGCGGTCGCGGTCCTCGTCGAAGACCACCACCACGCTGCCCACCGCGCCCAACCCCTTGCGCAGCTCCTGCACGTAGAGCTTCCCCTCGTGCCAGTTGCGCAGGGTCTCGCGCATGTCGATGCCGTCGAGCAGCGAGTTGGTGAACGGCTCGACGCGCTTGTTCTCCTCCGAGAGCACTCCGCGCGCCTTCTTCTGCACGTAGGTCGAGAAGCGCTCCAGCGCCATGTCCTCGGGCGGGTAGCTGCAATTGGAGAACGGCTGGTCGAAGCCCTGAAGCCAGTCCCCGGCGTCGCCCACCCGCCGCCGGTTTCCCAACGCACGCAGCCGGCGCGTCACCTGCCGGGGACGGAAGCGGATGCGCTCGCTGCCCCGGCGCAGATCCTCCAGCGTGACGCGCTCGGTGGGCAGCTCCGCCTCGGCCTTCTGCCAGGGCCAGGCCGTCGCCTCCTGGAAGAGCTCGTAGGCGAAGTTGTCGTCCACCGCGGCGCGGGCCCCGACGACGATCTGGTAGAGCTCGGGCTGCAGCAGCCCTCGGGTCAAAGACCAGTTGCGCAGGAACTTGAGATAGACGCGCAGGTGATAGGGCCGCAGCTGCTCCCCGGTGGTCTTCTCGTAGCGGCGGCCGGCCTCCCGATACAAATCGAGCAGCACCCTCTGCCTGTCGACCGGCAAGCCGCGCTCCTCGGTGGGCTCGGCGG
The DNA here is from genome assembly GCA_016218885.1 of Deltaproteobacteria bacterium. Classification (GTDB taxonomy): domain Bacteria; phylum Myxococcota; class Myxococcia; order Myxococcales; family UBA5297; genus JACRCT01. The sequence goes on from JACRCT010000919.1 coordinate 6,104, forward strand.
CGGCGGCGGGCCTGGTCTCCGGCGAGGCCGCCCCCTTGCGGCGGACCTTGTCGAACAGGTTGATGACCTGCGGCTGCTCGGCCTCGCGCGCCTCGCGCCGGACCTTGCGACCCAGCGCCAACGCGCGAGCCCGCTCGTACTCGGCCGAAAGGAAGGGCCAGGTCCCCAGCACCTCGCGGCAGCTATCGGGGTGCAGGTTGAACAGCGTCACCTCGGAGCGCAGCGCGCGGTCCAGCGGCTCGACGTCGGACTGGCCCAGGAGGTCGGCGATGCGCTGCGCGTGGGCCATTCCGCAGACGAACAGGAGGGGCCCGCCCTGCACCTCGCGAGACAGCCGGGTGAGGCGCGCGGCCATCGCCGCCTCCCGCCGCGCGTCCTCGGGGCCCTGCCGCTGCGCGCCGGGGCTGCCCAGCCAGGCCTCGACGAAGGCCCGGTGCCCGATGCGCAGCACCGAGTAGGAGTCGGGGAGCGCGTCGAAGCGATCGGGGTAGTCGTCGAGATCGAGGTCGACGCAGTGCACCGGGACCTGGTGCTCCAGCCCCAGCCGCGCCGCCTCGAAGAGCGCCTCGGCCGGCTCGACGAGGAAGTAGACCGTCTCATCTTGGGCGTTGCGGTAGCGCACCCCCGAGATCTGCGGCAGCCGCTTGACCGCCTTCAAGAGCGGCTTCTCGAGGGAGCGCGGCAGCTCCACCGCCAGGGCCGCGGGCTTGAGCCGCTGGAAGGCCTCGACCACCAGCTGCGCGAGCTCCAGCCGGTCGTGCAGCACGGGCAGCACGTGCACGTTGCCGGCGATCAGGGTATGCGCCTCGAAGACCGACATGCCCGCTCACTCGCGCAGGAACTTGAGCGCGTCCTCGCCGAGGGTCATCCGCACCGCGTCCTTGAGCGCGGCACCCCGGCCGCCCTTGCCCGTCTTGCGGGCGCGGGCCGTCTTGGCGGCGTAGCGGGCGATGTTGATCCCGTCGCGCACGGTGAAGGGCGCCTCGGCCTCGTGCGCGGCTTGCAGGAAGCCCACCACGTACTTGAGCACCTGCTCGTCCACGAACGGCAGGTTCTCCTGGAGGATGGCGAGCTCGTCCTGGGCGTCGGGGAAGTCCAGGAAGATCTGGGGCATCAGCCGCGAGTGGATGTACTCGGGGATCTCGAAGGTGGAGGCGTCGTCGTTCATGGTGGCGCAGATGCGGAAGTCGCGGTGCGCCTTGACCTTCACCCCGGCCACGATCGACTCGACGTAGCGGCGATTGTCGAGAAGCGGCGCGAGCGAGGCCCAGCTCTTCTCGCTCATGCGGTTGCCCTCGTCGAGGATGCACACCCCGCCCTTGATCATCGCCGTCACCAGCGGGCTCGCGGTGTACTCGATGCTCCCGGTCGCGCCCACCACCGGCGTCACCAGCAGGTCCTCGGGGCGGGTGTCCATCGTCGCCTGGTAGATGTAGACGTCGCGGCCCAGCTGCCTCGCCGCGGCGTAGGCGAGCGTGGTCTTGCCGACCCCCGGCTTGCCGATGATGCGCGGGTTGAGCGGCAGGTCCCGCTCCTCGATCACGAACCACGCCGCCAGCAGCTGGTCCATCACCTCGTCCTGGCCGACCCAGCGGATCTCCAGCACGTCGGGGTGCGACAGGCGCAGGCTCACGCCGTCGATGTCCACTCTGTTCGTCGCTGCCATGCGCTTGCTTAGCTCCTCGCTCGCCCGTCGCTCGACTCGTCTCACCGGCCCAACCGCTCCAGGGAGACCTTGGCCGTCTTCAGCAGGTCGGCCAGCTGCGCCGCCGCCTTCTCATCCGCTCGCTCACCCACCGCGATGGCGATGCGGGCCGCCTCGGCGGGCGCGGCCCCCTCGGTGGCGTCCACGTCGTACCACGCCCCCTCGAATTCCACCTGCACCCATTCATGGCCCCACAGCCGCCCCTCGGAGGCGACCAGGCCCAGCGTACGCCGCGCCTTCAGCCCTCCCGCCTTCGCCATCGACAGGAACGCCTCGGTATGGGCAACGCACGCGCCTCGCCCTTCCTTGAGCACGCGCTCCGCGATGCGCTCGAAGGGTCCTGGTCGCTTGTCAGGGATGGCCTCGAAGACCCGCTCGGCGAGCTCCTTCGCTGCTACCCAGCCCTGTGCCGGGCTGCCCGCTCGACGGAGCCAATGGACCAGGCTGCCGTCCGCGGTCCGCTGCGCCGACTGGTTCGCATTGCTGGGAAGGTCGAGCGGCCGACCGGCCCTGATCCTGAAGGCAAGCCGGCTCTGCTCTGCCGCATCCGCCAACCCTTCGACGGCGATGCCTTCGCCCAGCAAATCGGGCGGCGCGTAGCTGACAGGCGGGTTCTCGGCTCTCTCGAAGCAAACGCCCTGCTCCGGCAGCTCCAACCGCTCGAGCCTCTTGCCGGACATCCGCGCCGTGAAGGCCTGCCCCAAAAGCGTTCCCCGCACCTCGTCTGCCGTACGCAGGCCGCAGGCGGTCCCCACCTCGCCGGTCGTCTCCTCGATCACCGGAACACAGGTGCGGCTGGGCCCCATGGCCGCGAAGGCGAGCGAGGATGGCCGGACCTGCTCGCACTTTCGCTTTTCGGGCCTGTTGCCGTGCGCGTGGGAGATGATCTCGACGGTTCCGCGCCCCACCGTCACGGTGCGCACCAGCGCCTCGCCCTCGAACACCTCGGCGGTGAGGGTCTCGACGACCCGCTCCGGTCCGAGGCGCACCCTGGCCTGCGCGTGGTTGCGCGTGGTGACGTCGCCGCGCCGCAGATAGGTCTGGCTGGAGTACTCGAAGTCGGCGCCACCCTCCCGCTCGGCGAGGAACGTGTGCACGGTACCCACGGAGATACCGCCAAGCCTCATGACGTAGGCATCTCCCGCGAGCGGAGCGGGAGCAGCCGCAAGGAGAGCACCTCCGACCAAGCTCCAGGCGAAGACGGTGGCAGACGCAAGCACCCGGCGATTCTGCCACGGGCTGCGCGCACAAGAAGGCCCGAGGCCTCGAAAGGCCCCGGGCCCGATGCCGGACTCAGGTGCTCGCGCAGCCTTCAGGCCGTGACGTCGGCGGGTTTGCCCCCGGCGGCGGCCTTCTTCTTCTGGGCCTCGATCTCCTTGCGAACCTCGTTCATGTCGAGAGCTTTCACCTGCTTGATCAGATCCTCCAGAGCGGGCTGGGGGAGCATGCCGGGCTGGGAGAAGAGCAGGACGCGCTCGCGGAAGATCATCAGAGTGGGGATCGACTGGATCTCGAACTCGGCGGCGAGCGCCTGCTGATCTTCGGTGTTCACCTTGCCGAAGGTGACGTCCGGGTTCGCGGCGGCGACGCGCTCATAGATCGGGCTGAAGGCGCGGCAGGGCCCGCACCAGGGCGCCCACCAGTCGATGAGGACGATGCCGTCCTTCTCGACGAGCTCCTTGAAGTTCTGGGTGGTGATGTCGGTGGTCGCGGTTCCCATGGCTTTGCCTCGGTCTGTCGGGCTCCGGGAGGCCGGGCCCTCGGGTTTCTTTCGTTCCGTCTGAGCCGGGGGCTGCAGATTTGGGTTCAGCCCGCCTGCTTGCCGGCACTTCGCTTCAGCACGTCCTTTCGATGCTTTCAATCCAGCTGGGTAGCATCACCCGGAGCTACAAGCCCGCCCAACCGGCCAAGAGCGCGCTCACCATCCTTCGAGCCACCGTCGGCCCGCCCTCAGAGCGTGGGGAGAGCGGCCTGGGCTCGAACGGGAAAAGCCTCGTCAATCCGCGATATTTCGGCCTCGGTCAGCCGCAGCTCGCCTGCGCGGGCGTTCTCCAGCACGTGTGTGACGCGGCCCGCCTTGGGGATGGCGAAGAGGTTGGGGCGGCGAGTGAGAAAGGACAACGCCACGGCGCGCGGAGAGGTCCCCCGCTCCCTGGCGATGTCGGCGAGCAGGCGCCCGCCCGGGCTGC
>JACRCT010000920.1 GCA_016218885.1 Deltaproteobacteria bacterium
CGGGCCGCGCAAGCCCTGACCCCGAGAGGACGCGATGCCCAGCAAGATCATCAGGGGCGAAGACTTCTCCGACCCGCTTCCCGAGCGGCCTGCTCCCCGGCCGGGGCGCGGCGCCGTCGTCGACTCCGAGGTCTACGACGCGCATCAACAGGCCAAGGAGATCAGGGAGCAGGCCGAGCGCCAGGCCGCGCAGATGCTGGAGAAGGCCACTCAGGAGCGCGACGCCACGGTGGCTGCCGCCCAAGAGATGGGCCGCGAGGAAGGCAAGGCCGAAGCCACGGAGATCATCCTGCGCGCCAAGAAGGAGGCGGCCCAGATCATCCAGGGCGCCGAGCCGCAAGCCGTGAAGCTGGCATTGCTCATCGCCGAGAAGCTCCTCGGCCGCGCGCTCGAGGCCGACCCCGAGCTCGTCCTCCACGTCGTCGCCCAGGCCATCGAGAGCGTGCGTCAGCAGCGCGAGATCGTCTTGCGCGTCAACCCCGAGGACGCCCAGCTCCTGCGTGGCAGCCGCAAGAAGCTCATGGACATGCTGGGCCGAACCAAGGACATCGCCGTGCGCGATGACCCCGAGGTCGCCCGAGGCGGCTGCATCATCGAGACCGAGAACGGCACCGTGGACGCCCAGCTCGCGACCCAGCTGCAGATGCTCGAGGAGGTCTTGCTGGGAGACACGAAGAAGAAGTAGCTCGCGTCGCCCTCCAAAGCCGCCGGCTCAGCCAATCACCTTGTCCTGCACCAGCTGGCTCAAGATCCGCGCGGTCTCCAGCCGGCTCATGCTCGAGAGCGTGAAGAGGTCCTCGAAGCTCACCTGGCCGTCGATCATCGAGAGCAGGAAGCCCGCCCGATGATCGAGGTTGAGCCAGACCACCTCGTCGGGCTTGAGCTTCACCGCGGGGCGGCGCGTCAGGTCTCCCAGCTTGCTCTCGCACATGGCGAGGAGCGTCCCCTCGCAACGGGCCTTGAGCTCCTGGGCGGTCGCGTTGGTGGGGTCGATCGCCAGGATCTTGTCCACCGCCGCCATGGCTCCCGAGTGGTCATCCAGGTCGAGAAGGTCGGTCGCCTTGAGCAGCAGGGAGCCTACGTCGAGCTCGTCAACCGCCGGCGCCAGGCCCACCACCGCTTGGACAGGAGGAGGAGCGGGGGGAGGCGGCGAATGGGTCGCCAGCTCTGGCACCGCGGGCTCCTCGAACGCGAGGTCGAAGCCATCGCTGGGGTCGCTCGTGGGCGTGGTGTTCGCCGGCTCTTCGAAGGCCAGCTCGAAGCTGTCCTCGACGGGAGCATTCGCCGCAGCGTTCTCGGGCGCCGCTACCCTCTCCGCGACGCTGACCGCCTGGGAAGCCGGAGTCGGTACCGCCGAGACATCGAAGGAGAAATCGAGCTCCTCCTCCTCGGCGGGCTGGTCCTCAGCGGAGTCGTCCAGCAGGACCTCGATGATCTCGTCGCTCTCCTGCCCCGCCGGGTCGGGTGATGCCTGAGCAGCGCTGGGCGTGGGGAGCAGCCCAACCGCGGGGGCACCTTGCAGAAGCTCGGGCTGGCCGAAGGGGTCGGTCTTGGGCCCATCCGAGCCGAAGGTGGCCTCGGGGAACATCCCTGGCCTCGGCTGCGGATGGATCGAGCCAGAATTGCCGCCGGACCCGCCCGGGGTCGCCCCGAAGACCATCGTCCGCGACAGCTCGTTCGAGGCCGCGGGGACCAGAGGCGCGGGTGCGGCGGGCGCCGTCAAACCGAACACCAGAGTCTGGGAGGGTTCCGGGCAGGGGCCTGGGACGGAGCCGGGCCCCCCAAAGGCCATCCTTTGCAGGTTCGCTTCCTCCGACGAAGACAGCGCCTCACCCATGGGAGCGAGCGGATGGGGAGGAGCACCAAAGACCATCGTCGTCGATGGCGCGGCGGGGGCAGCCAAGGAAGACGGCTGCACGCCGCCGAAGACCATGGTCCCCGAGGGGCTGGGGGACGCGACCAGCTCCGAGGCAGGCGATGGGCGGCCAAAGACCATCGTCCCGGAAGCGCCCGACAAGAAGGGCGAGGCAGCGGGGACGGGGGTCACGGGCGCCGAGTGCTCGGGCCCGAAGGGCAGGTCCTCGAAGGGGTCGAACTTCTTCCCGCCCTTGCCGAGCTCGCCGGGGCTCCTCGGGAACGCAGGGGGAGCGCTGGGGCCGAGCGCCAGGTCCTTGAAGGGGTCGAACCGGGTCGGCTCGGCAACCATGGGCGGTGGCAGCGCGGCGCCAGCCCCGAAGACCATGGTCTGGGTCGGCGAGGGCCCGGGAGCCGACGAGGCCATGGTCGGGTCCGGGGCCACCAACGAGAGCGGGGTCGCGTTGGTGGGGAGCGCCGTGAATGGGCTGGGCGTAGCGTTGAAGGGCGCCGGCTCGTGAGGCCGGCTGAAGGGGTTCTTGCGCGACGCCATCTGACCGCTGGACCCCTGGAGCGCGGGGTTGACCGCCAGATCGAGCACGGGCGTCACCGTGCCCGGCGCCACCACCCCGAGCACCTTGAGCTCCTCGAGCCCCTCGCGAGCGCGGACGTTGCCGGGATCGAGCCGGCGCGCTTCGGTCCAGGCCTCTGCGGCGCCGGCCAGATCGCCCGAGAGCTTGCGGCGAAGCCCCTCTTGGATCAGCTCCTTGATGCGATCGACCGGCATAGCGCTCCCAGCCTACCCGCCAGTGGGCTCAGCCGCCCTTGCCCAGGCGCGCCACGACACCCTTGAGCGCCGCGACGGTCTTGGTGAGATCTTCCGCGGCCGCCAACACCGGAGCCAGCTCCCTTCCCTCAACCGCGACCCGAGCGATCTTGAGCGCTTTCTCCACCTTGATGACGATCTCCGACCCCAGCGTCTTGGCGGCCACCAGCTCCTTGACCCTGGGAAGGATCGCCTCCACCTCAGCTACCAGCCCCTGCACCTCGGAGCGACGGCGGCGCACCTCCTC
>JACRCT010000921.1 GCA_016218885.1 Deltaproteobacteria bacterium
AGCGGCTCGGACGTGCTCGCCATCGTGCGCCTGGGCCAGGACCTCTGGGTGGGCACGCGGGACAAGGGCGTCTTCCGTCTCGAGGGAGAGCGGTTCCTGCAGGTGATCCCCGACGAGCCCGTCTACTCCGGCACCCGTGTCGGCGAGGAGATCTTCTGGGGGACGCTCGGCCGCGGCGTGATTCGCCATGGGCCCTCGGGCGTGCGCCGCTACAGAACCGAGAACGGCCTGGCGAGCGACCGTGTGTACTCCATCGCCGTTGACCGCGAAGGGGCCGTCTGGTTCGGCACCAGCGCGGGCGTGACCAAGCTCCTCTCCGACAGGTTCCTGCACTATCACGAGGGCAAGAACATCAACGCCCTGCGCCGTTTCCGCGACGCGATGTGGTTCGGGACGTTCGGCCACGGGTTGATCCGCACCGACGCCGACGGCGAGTCGAAGACCTACTCCCAGAAGGAAGGTCTACCTGGCTCGGTCATCTACGCCCTCGAGGTCTGGCGCGATCGGCTCTGGATCGCCACGGACGTGGGGCTGATCAGCTTCGATGGGGAGCGCTTCGAGCAGCACTCGGCCTCGAGCATCCCCACGCCCGTCGTGGGCCTGCTCGCGACGAAGGATGGCCTATGGGTCTGCGCGCTGGGGGGCGCCGGGCGCTTCGACGGCGAGTCCTTCCGCCTGTGGACGGTCAAGGACGGCCTTCTCAGCAACAACGTCCGCTCCGCCGCACAGGTGGGAGAACGTGTCTGCCTGGGAATGGAAGGGGGCGTCTCCTGCTTCGACGGCGAGCGGTTCGTCAACTACGCGCCCCAGGACGGGCTCTCCGGCCCGCTCGTCTACCACGTGCTCGCCGACCACCGCGGCACGATGTGGGTGGCTACGAGCACCGGGCTCAACCGCTTCGACGGCAAGGGCTTCGTGGCCTACACCCGCCGCGACGGCCTCGCCAGCGACGATGTCGCCACTGTCGCCGAGCACCGGGGCCTGCTCTGGATAGGCACCAACCGCGGCCTGGACCTCTTCGACGGCTCCAAGGTCGTGCGCTCCTACGACCGCCGGCGAGGGCTCGTCGGAAACGAGTTCAATCGTCTCGCCATCTACCTCGACGGGGAGGACAGCGTGTGGCTCGGCACCACCAACGGCGTCACCCGGTACCTCCCCAGTCAGGACGTCCCCACCAAGGTCGGCCCCCTCGTGCAGCTCGAGCGCTTCGCCGTCAACGGGACCGCCCGCGATGCCAGCTCGCCCCTGCGCCTGCACCACCAGGAGAACGATCTCGGCTTCTCGTTCGCCGGCCTCTCCTTTCGGGACGAATCGAACGTGCTCTATCGCTACCAGCTGGTCGGCTACGACAAAGGCTGGTCCGACCCCGGACCTGAGCGCACGGCGAGGTACACCAACCTCAGCAGCGGCAGCTACCTGTTCCGGGTGGTGGCGCAGAACGAGGAAGGGGTCCTCTCCGAGCCTCCTGCGGAGCTGGCCTTCGAGATCGTGCCACCCTTCTGGCGGACCTGGTGGTTCCTCGGCCTCTTTGCGCTGGGCGCGCTGCTGGCCGGCGTCGGCGTGGTGCGGCTGGGCGTCCGCGTGCGCACCCGGCAGGTGCTGCACCGCAACCTCGAGCTCGACAAGCTGGTGCAGCGACGGACCCTGGAGCTCGCGGATGCCAACCGTGAGCTGCACGAGTTGGCCCTCACCGATGTGCTCACCGGGCTGCGGAACCGGCGCTTCTTCACCGAGACCATCCCGCACGAGCTGGCGCGGGTCCGGCGGGCCGCCGGCAACACCCAGCGCGGGCAACCCGCTCATCCGGCGAATGCCAACCTCGGCTTCCTCCTCCTCGACATCGACTACTTCAAGCGGATCAACGACACCCATGGACACGCCGGCGGCGACGCCCTGCTCCGACAGCTCTCAGCGCTGCTCCGCCCCAGCTTCCGCGAGTCCGACACCCTTTGCCGGTGGGGCGGCGAGGACTTCCTGGTCATGTGCCGCAACGTCGAGCGCGCCCGCTTGCGCGAGCTGGCCGAGCGCGTGACCTCGGTCGTCAGGGAGCACGAGTTCGACCTCGACGGCGGCGTCAAGGCTCGGACGACGGTGTCCGTGGGCTTCAGCTTCTTTCCCTTCCTGGATGAGGACCCGGATCTCGTCTCCTACGAGGAGGTCATCGACCTCGCCGATCAGGCGCTCTACGTGGCCAAGCGCAACGGCCGAGACCTCGCCGTAGGTCTGCTGGCCGGTCCCCGCCCGCTCTCCAAGGAAGCCAGAGCCCGCCTCAAGGAGAGCCTGGCCTTCGCGGTGGGCGAGGGCTACCTCAAGCTGGACTGCGCGAAGAGCGACCTGTCGCTGTAACCCCAGGGACCGCGGACTGCCATCGGCTCTCAAGGCCTTGGATTCCCGATGGTTGGTCGGGGCCACGCCAAGAGCATTCCGGCGCCCATGCGACAAGTTCACGCCTCGCGTGCCCTTAACAGATGAAGGTGTCGCGCCCCAGGAACCTCGAACAAGGGAGTCACAGATGTCAAAGGTCATCGGAAATGGTGGCGGAGTCATCCACGCCGGGTCTTCGCTCAAGATGGAGAAGACTCCGCAATTTGGGAAGGCGCAACCGACCCTCGAACTCAAGAGCGAGGTAGCGGATACGTACCTCCGCTCGAAGATTGGAAAGGACTTCGACGGCTTCGAGCACGTCTTCGCCCTCGTCCCGACCAAGAATGGCGAGTGGAAGCGCTTCGACCTGAATTGGGATCGCAGCACCCCTTCCGCCGATGCCCGAATCCGGTCAACCGACCAGCATTCGCTGACTCTGGGAACCGAGCAGTTCGACCTGGAGGCCGCACGCGAGCACGGGGTGGCCTTCGGCGTCGAGACGAACGTGGGGACGTTCTACCTCCAAGACTACGGCCAGAACCTCAAGCCGAGCGAGAAGTAGGCGGCGAGCTCCGCCTGGGTGAATCAGTGCGGCACGGCATGGCATCGCCGCGCCGCCACTGACTATGCGGGAGGCAGAGATGGCGGACGCCAGAGTCGTCGAATGCCACGGAGTGAGCCTCTCCATCCCCGCGAGCTGGCGCGACGAGACGCTCTTCAGGTTCGCCCTGCCTCCCCCAGGGCCGACCGACCCCGGAGCGCCTCCATTCCGAACCAACCTCATCGCCTCGCGGCGCTCCGTCGACCCCGCCTTGAACCTTGAGGATGCGCTGCGCGATCTCTTGGCCACGGCTCCCCCGAAGGCCCGGGAGGCTCCTGCCTCCTTCAAGGTCCGGGTGGGCCACCTGGCGAAGCAGGAGGCTCCTCCGCCCGAGGCGCCGCCGGTCCAGCTCGGGTCGGGCCTGGGGACACTCCAAGAGCACCGCGCCGCGTGGCTGGACGTCTCCTTCTTCGCGCGTGACGCGAACCGCCGGCTGTTTCAGCGCCAGATCCTCTCCTTGCCCGGGCCGGGGTCGATGGTGGTGCTGACGCTAACCTCGGACGAGGAGAACCTCGAGACGCTGACCCGACAGGTCGGCTTCACCGTGCGATAGACGTCGTCCGGAACCAGGGCTGGCTCTCCAGGAGTCAGGAGATCGCTCGGAGCCGCGTCCCTTGCGGCGCGCCGCCGCGTCGAGCAGGAGGCAACCCCTCACGCCGCTGCCGTCCGTCTGCGGGGACCCTTGCGCCCTTCGCCCCGTCGCTCGCCAATCCTCGCAGCCTGGGCTAGGGTCTCCCACCCCGGTGAGGTCCCGCCTGCTGCCCGGCGCTTGCCATGTCTGCGAACCCCATCGAGCCTCCCGCAAGACCGCTCGTCCAGCCAGAGGACTTGGCCGCGGAGCTGAATGCTTGTCTCGGGTGTCGAGACCTCCAGCTCCCGCAGGCGGACGCCGGGAAGCTGCTCGTGGAAATGCTCGAGCGGGCTCGCGCATCGTGGCCCCAGGTCAAGCTCGACGAGCGGGCCTACGTCCGTCATCTGGCGCATCGGCTTGCCCCTCGGGGTGACGTGCTGGCGATGCTTCGATCGATGCATGCGGGAGATCTGTACCTGGCCTGCGCGGCGGCGAGTGGGGACCCTCACGCGCTCGGCGAGATCCAGCGGCGGCTGGAGCCGACCGCGCTGCGGCAGATGAGGCTTCGCCTCGAACCATCGGATCTGGAAGACCTCTCCCAGTCCTTGGGCGAATCGCTCCTGGTGGGCCGTGAGGGCCGCTCCGCGCAGATCACCGACTACTCCGGGCGAGGCCCGCTCGACCGCTGGCTGCTGGCCGCCGTACTTCACGCGACGCAGAACGCGCGCCGCGGTGCCCGGGAGCTCCCTGCCGGAATCGAGCTCGGCGGCGAAGCGACGCAGCTGGGAGATCCGGAGCTGCTGTTCATCAAGGAGCTCCACCGCAAGGACTTCTCGGCCGCGTTCCGCGAGTCGTTCACCTCGCTTTCGCCCAAGGAGCGCAACGTCTTGCGGCTCTCGCTGATCGACCAGCTCAACATCGATCGCATCGGGCTCATCTACCGGGTCCACCGCGCCACGGTCGCGCGCTGGCTGGCCGACGCACGCGAGAAGCTGCTGGTCGGTACCCGCGCCTCGCTGGCGCGCCGGCTGCGCCTCGATGAGGGAGAGATCGACAGCTATGTCCAGCTGCTGCGCAGCCAGCTGGAGGAGAGCCTCGTGCGCCTGGTCCAAACGCAGGGCCGTTGACGGGGCCCACCCCTGGCGACCGGTCGCCTCAAAGGAGTCGGAGCGGTGACGTGCCCAGGCATCGACGCGCTCGCGCTCTTCGCGGACGGGCTGCTGGAGGGGCCCGAGCTCGAGGTGGTCGACTCGCACGTCGACCAGTGCCCGCGCTGCCGTCAGCTCACGGTCCAGCTCGCCCGAAGTGGCGAGCTCGATTCGCCGCCCGTGCAGCTCTCGACGAGGCCTCCCCAGACGTTCGGGCGCTACACGATCCAAGCGCTGCTCGGCACGGGCGGCATGGGGGCGGTCTTCAGGGCCTTCGACCCGGCCCTCGATCGCAACGTGGCCATCAAGCTGCTGCACATGCACGCCGAGGGCACTGAGCGAGCCACCGAATACCGTACGCGCCTGCTGCGCGAAGCGCGCGCCCTGGCCCGGTTGGCCCATCCCAACGTCACCGTGGTCCATGACGTGGGGATGGTCGGCGAGCAGGCGTTCTTTGCCATGGAGCTGGTCGAGGGCGTCTCGCTGCGCCAGTGGCTGCGCCAGGAGAACCCGCCCTGGAGGGACATCCTCGACCTCTTCGGGCAGGCAGGACGCGGAATCGCCGCGGCGCACAAGGCCGGCGTCATCCATCGCGACTTCAAGCCCGACAACGTCCTTTTGGGCAGCGACATGCGGGCGCGCGTGACCGACTTCGGGCTGGCCCGATTCCCGCTGGGGGCCGACCCGCCCGATTCTTCGCGGGAGGTCGAGGATCTCGAGGCGGCGACCCCGCACCTGACAGGGAAGGGGGTCGTGCTGGGCACGCCTGGCTACATGGCGCCCGAGCAGCTCGCCTGCCGGGACGCCGACGCCCGGTCCGACCAGTTCAGCTTCTGCGTGGCGCTCTACGAGGCGCTCTTCAACCAGCGACCCTTCGCCGGGAAATCAGTCGAGGAGCTGAAGGCCGAGATGGCGGCCGGTCGGATACGCCTGCCGGCGGACGGCCGCGTACCCAAGCGCATCCGGCGGGCCCTGCTGCGCGGGCTTTCGATCGAACCCGAGCGCCGCTTCGCTTCGATGGACGAGCTGCTCAGCGCGCTGTCCGCAGAGCGCCTCCCTCGCTGGGCGCGTATCGCCGCGCTGACCTCGAGTCTGCTTGTGGCAGCTGCGGCGGCGGGGCTCTTGACCTATCGCCAGGTGGCAGCTCACCGGGCCGAGCTGTGCCGTGGCGCCGCGGCGCAGATGGCGGACGTCTGGGGTGACGCCCCCCGCCGACAGGTCCGGGAGGCCTTCCAGGCCACGGGGAGCCTGCTCGCCATGGAGTCGTTCCAACGCGTCGAACGCGCTCTCTCGGCCTACGGCGAGGCATGGGTGGCCATGCACCGCGAGGCGTGCGAGGCAACGCGCGTGCGAGGCGAGCAGTCAGATCAGATCCTCGGAGCGCGGATGGCGTGCCTCGAGCGCCGCCTGGGAGAGCTTGCGGCGCTGACCGATCTCCTGCGAACGGTCGATGCCGCTACCGTCCCCAACAGCGCCGAGGCGGTCTACGCGCTGCCCAACCTGGCCGAGTGCGCAGACGTCCAGGCGCTCCTCTCCGCGGTGGCCCCGCCCCCGCTCTCCATCCGAGAGAGGCATCAGGCCTCGAGAAGGGAGCTGGACAAGGGGTGGGCCCTGTTGGTGACCGGCAAGTACCCGGAGGCGATCGACATCGTCAACCGGGTGGTCGCGGACGCGGCCGCGATGGGCTATCGGCCCCTGGAGGCGGACGCCCTTCTCCTGCTCGGGCTCCTGCAGGAGCACTCCGGCCGCTACGCTGAGTCGTTCGCCTCGCTCCACAAGGCAGCACTCGCCGCGGACTCCTCTCGCCATGACGAAACCTCGGTTCGCGCATACCTCGCGTTGGCCCAGGTGGTCGGCCACCAGATGAGAAAGGAGGAGGGCGCGCTCTGGCTGAAGCACGCCGCCGCCGCCATCGCGCGTGCAGGCTCGAGCGAGAGGCACCGGGCCATGCAAGCGAAGGTGTCAGCGCTGCTCGCCTACGACGTGGACAACCTGGCGGTGGCCCACGCCCAGGCGCTGGAGGCGGTGGCTTTGCTGCGGCGGGTCCACGGCCCTGAGTCTTTGGAGGTCGCTGCGGCGCAAAGCCTCCTGGGCAGCATCCTCACCAACCAGAACCGGGGCGACGAGGCGGTCGTTCAGCAGGAGCAGGCCGTTGCCCTGCGTATCCGGGCCCTCGGCCCACGCCACCCGTCGACGGCGGCCGCCCTCAACAACCTCGCGGGCGCACACCTGGTGCGAGGGGACCTGGAGAAGAGCATCGAGCTACGCCAACAGGCGCTGGCCATCCGCCTCGAGGTCCTGGGGCCGAGGTACCCGCAGACCATCAAGACCGAGGTCGACGTCGCTCGAAGCCAGTACTACGCGGGTCGCTATGAGGAAGCGGCGGCCTCGCTCGAGGACAGCGTTCCCAGGATGGAGAGTGCGCTGGGAGCCGAGCACCTGCTCGTGGCCAAGGCCCGTTTTCTCCTCGGCGCGGCGCACCTCGGGTTGGGGCATCTCGATCGCGCCATGGCGGCGTTCTCGCGCGGGGAGAGGATCGTCGAGGCCGTATCCCCCGAGGGGATCGACCACTGCGAGATGCTGGTCGGCATCGGGAGCGTCCACCTCGCCGGAGGGGAGACGACCAAGGCCCTGGCGGTGCTCGAGCGCGCCCTCCTGGTTGCCGAGAAGTGCGAGACCAAGGGAGGCCACCCCAACGAAATCGCGCGGGCCCGCTTCGCCCTGGCGCGAGCCCTGTGGGAATCGCGAGGAGACCGAGGAAGGGCGAGGCGGCTCGCGGTTCAGGCGCAGGAGCGGTTCATTCAGGCTGGAAGAGGGCTCCAGAGAGAGCTGGAGGAGGTGGAGCGCTGGCTCGCGAAGCGCGCTGCCAGCAATTCCACGCCACGTCTGTACAAGTGAGGAGCTCCACAGCGTCGCCGCGGTCAGAGCGGCCTTGCGGCAAGTGGAGTGCCGGCGCTGAACGATGGATCCCCAGGGGGTCGCGTCATCCCCATGGCGTGCCCTGCCCGTCAGCCCGCTGACGGCCCGCCCCAGATCCGCAGCAACTCCCGATGCTTGCATCACTGAGCCGACTGGCACCCCGCTTGAAGAACGCCTGCCGGGCGCATCACGCGCCGCGAGGTTTCCATGGCGTTCCTGGACGGCAAGTCGGTGCTCATCACCGGGGGGACGGGCTCGTTCGGCAAGGCCTTCGTGGCCTCGGCGCTCAAGAGCTCCAGCCCACGCAAGATCATCGTCTTCAGCCGCGACGAGCTCAAGCAGCACGAGATGCAGCAGGACCCGCGCTTCGCGGGCGTGGAGAACCTGCGCTTCTTCCTGGGCGACGTGCGCGACGTGCAGCGGCTGCGCCGCGCCCTCACCGACGTGGAGGTGGTGGTGCACGCCGCGGCGCTCAAGCAAGTCCCC
>JACRCT010000922.1 GCA_016218885.1 Deltaproteobacteria bacterium
ATCGACCGGGATTCTGGCCGGCCGGCCGGTCCGCCCCCGATCTTTGAGGCTATCGAGCGACGGGGCGAGCGCGAATCGCGTCCGCCACTCATACACGTTCCGCTCAGTGCACCCGGCTTTCGCTGCGATCTCCGGGTTCGTTAGCCCCTGCTCGGCCAAGAGCACGATGCGGGCACGCACAACGTCGCGATGCGACCCGCGCTCCATCGCCGACGCGCGCTGCAAGTCAGCGGGGAGATTCTCGGGGACCACGACTTTGATTGCCTTCGGGCCAGGCATGCCCCTCAGTGAGTACAAGCCCGCCAGGCATTCATCGGCGAACCCGGAAAGAACTTCGGGCGGGCGGTACTAGACACAGAAGAACATCAAGTCCAGCCGCCGCGCGCATCCACTGGGATGAAGCCACGATCTCCGAGCCGGAACAGGTTCCGACACCGCGGGCATCACCCGGCCTAGCCCGTCGATCACAGCAAGCGCACGGGAACCCGACCGGTGACAGGGTTCCCGAGCTGCTCCACCCGGCCATCGGCGGCCGCCCGGCGCACTCCGCAAGCGGGCGGGAGCCAGCCCCGGCCCCCCTCATCACATTGAAGCGCCCGGCACTTCATCTTGATTGACCGGGCCACCTCTCCGGGGCGGTCTGCGAAGAAGGTGCCTCAGTTCACTGGCGTTTCCTCGGTGGCCCGAAAGCTGCTCTTGCCCCCGGCACACTGCAGAGCGACGGCGAAGGCAACCGGGCCAGCCGGAGAACCCCTCCGGACGACATCTGTCTTCACGTCCTCGCTCCTTGCTCGCCACCATCACTCCAAACTGAGGAGTCCCCATGCTGAGGACCTTCGCTGCCGCCGCCTTCCTCACTGCCCTGGCGTTCCCCGCCTGCGGCTCGATCGACGCCGCCGTCGACTGCCACTCGATCTGTTCGCGCTACTCCGACTGCTACGACGCTG
Source organism: Deltaproteobacteria bacterium (assembly GCA_016218885.1). Lineage (GTDB taxonomy): Bacteria > Myxococcota > Myxococcia > Myxococcales > UBA5297 > JACRCT01. The sequence continues at coordinate 948 of JACRCT010000922.1, forward strand.
ACTACGACGTGGGCGCTTGCGAGTCGCGCTGCCGCGATCATTCCTCGGACGACGCCGACTATCGCCATCTCGCCGACCAGTGCAATGCCTGCATCAGTGATCGCGCCTGCCCGGCGGCGAGCTTCAATTGCGCCACGGAGTGCTTGTCGGTCGTTCCTTGACCGCTTTCTTCTCCGCTTGCTTTCGAGAGGACACCTCATGCTCTGGACCGTCGCCGTCGTTCTCCTGCTTCTCTGGGCTCTCGGAATCGTGAGCTCGTACACGATGGGAGGCCTCGTTCACCTCCTCCTGGCGGCCGCCGCGGCGGTCGTGCTGGTGCGGTTCATCCAGCGGCGCCGCAGACTCCTCTCCTGACCCATTCGAACTCCTCACTCACAAAGGAAGAATCATGCTCCAGCGAACCCCGCTATTCCTCGCAATCCTCGCCCTCGGTGGCTGCACCGCCATTCAGATTCCGCCCGACCGCCTCGCCCGCAACGAAGCCAGCATTCGGGGTGCGGAGGAGGTCGGCGCCATGGGCGATCCGGCGGCGCGGCTGCACCTGCAGCTGGCCAAGGATCAGACCGTGGCGGCCCAGCGGCTGGCCGGCAACGGCGACAACCGCGCGCTGCTGGTGTTGGCGCGCGCCGAATCCGACGCCGAGCTCGCCCTCGCCATGGCCCGCGAAGCCTCGGTTCACGCCGACGCCTTGCGAGCCGCCGAGGACCTCAAGGCTCTTCAGGAGCGCGGCGCCCGGTAGCTCCGCCCCACCACTTCTCCAGGGAGAATCCATGAATATCAAGACCAAGAACATGATCGCCGGCCTCGCGCTCGCAGGAACCTTCGGCGGCTGCGCCAGCGTCGTCCCCGCCCAGCTGGTCGAAGCCCGGGCCGTCTACTCCACCTCCAGCAACGGGCTGGCCTCGAAGATGACTCCCACCGAGCTCTACGAGGCCAAGAAGGCGCTCGATCAGGCGAATGGCGAGTTCACGGCCCACGGCGACACCCTCGCGGTGCGCGACTACTCCTACATCGCCAAGCGCAAGACCGAGCTCGCTGACGTCAAGGCGCGCACCGAGCTGGACCGTGAGCGCATCGCCGAGGCCGCCAGGCAGGGCGTCGTCGTGCGCGACAACCAGGTGAAGACCTCCCAGATCGCGCTCGCCCGCTCCCGCGACCAGCTCCGCGACGAGCGCCACGCCAACTACGTCGAGAAGACCGAGCTCCGCGCGGCCAACGCCGCCCAAGGCAGCGAGCTGGAAGGCACCGCGGCCCGGCTCGAAAACGAGCGCAACGCACACCAGCTCGCCACCACCCAGCTACAGGCGACCAACACCGCTCAGGGCAAGGAGCTGGAGAAGGCCGGAGCCACGCTCGAAGCCGAGAGGCAAGCCCGGATGGCTGCCGAGACGAGGCTCGCCGGAGCGATGAAGGACCTGGCGACGATCGCCGCGGTCAAGGAGGAGGCGCGCGGCGTGGTGATTACGCTCAGCGGCAGCGTCCTCTTCGCCTCCGGCCGGTACACGCTCCTCGAGACCGCCAAGACCAAGCTCGACCACGTGGCCCAGGCGCTCAAGGCCCAGGGCGACGACAGGACGATGCTCGTCGAGGGCCACACTGACAGCCAGGGCTCGGTGGCGAGCAACATGACGCTCTCGCTGAACCGGGCGAGTGGAGTGCGCGACTACCTGCTCACCCGCGGCGTGGCCGCCAACAAGATCGCGGCCGTCGGACTGGGCTCCAGCCGACCGCTCCTCGACAACAGCAACGCCGAGAATCGCGCCAACAATCGCCGGGTCGAGATCATCATTCAGCCTTCCCGACTCACCGCGCGCTGAGCACTCCGCTTTTTTCCGGTTCGTCGTCCGCCCCGTGGCTGAGAACCCAGGGCGGAAGGCGGACCGGAGAAGGCCGCGGGGATTCAGGCGGTCCATTCGTCCGGGAAGAACCCCTCGCCGTCCTGAGCAGCCGGCCCCGCGCTCGAGGAGCATCGTCGCCCACCTCGCCACGCTGGCCATCCTGGCTGGCCGGAACGCCTCAGCGCCTCACCCACCATCTGTTCGAACTCCCCATGCGAAAGCAGGAGCAACCATGAAGGCTATCGAGGCGAAGGAAGCAAGCAACGGGACGAGCCTGGCGAATGCCGCTGGCGAGCGCGCCAAGGGCTACGTCGATGTCGGAGTAGACACCTGGAATGGCCTGTCGCGGCAGGCCATCCACATCGGCCGCAAGGCGGACGGCTACGTGCGCGAGAACCCGTGGTGGGCCATCGGTGCCGCAGCAGGCGTGGGAATCGCCATTGGCCTGCTCCTTCGCCGCCCGCACCGAGCCTGAGTCGGCCCGTCTCCGTCTGCTCCAGACGGATTCGGGAGCCGCTTCAGCCCGGGCTTGACCCGGCCGCTGCCGGAACCAAGGAAGGCGCCGGGGCCGCGGCTCCCAGCCCCAGGCGCCAGGTCGAGCGAGCCCAACAGCGAAGGAACCAGCCACATGGAGAACTGCCAACTGACGTGGGTGATCCTGGCATCTGCGCTGGCAGGGGCATTGCTTCCCCTGCTCGTCCTGACCGCCATCGGCCTTCATCGCGCCGGCAAGGAGCTGACCGAGATCGGTGCCCAGCTCAAACGCACCTTGACCCAGTTTGAGGTCATCTCCGATCGCGTCGAGACACTGAGCCGTGGCCTCAAAGGAGGAGAGACCAGCATCGCCGAGCTGCTGACATCCGTCGGGCGCCTGGCCAGCGGCCTGGAGCGGAACATGAATACCGTTAGCCTCATCTCCACGATCGTCGCGTCCGTTGGGACCTCCATCGCCGCCTTCGTCAAGACCCGGCTCCCAGGCGAAGAGGCCGAAAGGCCCATCTCTCCCGATATCGTCGCCGCTCCCGAAGGTGGGGCTGCATCCTCTCCTTCGGCTGCATCGCCGGAAGCCGCCGACTGAAGG
>JACRCT010000084.1 GCA_016218885.1 Deltaproteobacteria bacterium
CTCGGGGGCGACGCCGCGGCCGGTGTCCTTCACCGAGAGGGCGATCTCGGCACCCTGCAGACTCGCCCCCACGTGCAGGTCGCCGCCCTCGGGCATTGCGTCCACGGCGTTGGCGATGAAGTTGGTGAGCACGTGGCGCACTAGGCCGGGGTCGAGCACCACCGCGCCCAGGCCCTCGGCCACGTCCTTGTGGACGCGGATGCGGGTCCGGGCCTCGGCCGACAGCGACAGATCGAGCGCCTCGTTGAAGAGGGCCGGCACGTCTACCGGCTCGGGCTTGGGCGTCATGGCCCGGGTCGAGTCGAGGAAGCGGCGGATGATGCCCGTCATGCGCGCGACCTCGCTCTGCACCAGCTGCAGATCCTGACGCGCGGCCTCGGGAACGTCGGGAGCCCGGGCCAGCAGCTGCACGTGGCCGCTGATGGCGTTGAGCGGATTGCCCAGCTCGTGGGCCAGAGTGCCGGCCAGCTGGCCGAGGGCGGCCAGGCGCTCCTTGGCGGTCAGGTCGCGCCGCGCGGCGACGAGCAGGTCGTTGAGCTCCTCGAGATCCCGGTTCTTGCGTGCCAGGTCGGCGACCGCCTGGTCGATGCGCTCTTGCAGCTCGCGGTTGAAGCCGCCGATGCGGGCGATCATGGCGTTGAAGCCGTGAGCCAGGGTCGCCAGCTCGTCCTGGGAGGTCAGGCTGACCGAGACGTCGAGCTGACCCCGCTCGGCTTTGCGCATCGCTCCGGCCAGGGCCTCGATGGGCCTGCCGATGATCCGCAGGAGCATCAGGTGGACGAGGAAGACCAGCACTCCGCAAGCGCCGGCGGTGACCCACAGGAAGATGCGGCGCTCGGCGGCGACCAGGCGGTCCGCCTCGGCGAGCGAGGCCTCCAGGGTCACCCGCCCGCGCGAGCGCCCGACCCGCGCTGGGAGCGAGACGGCCCATTGGCGGCCGTCGGCGGAGTCCACCAGCGCGAAGGCGGGCTTGGCAGGCACGTCGGCCTGCCCCTCGCGCGTCTCCTGTCGGGTGCCGTTGGGGGCCAGCTCGATACGGGTGATCTGGTCGGCGCCAGGCCGCTCGATGGCCAGCTCGACTGCCCGGAAGCCGCGGTGGCTTCGCAGAAGCTGGGCGAGCCGCTCGTTGGTGGAGCGAGCGTCATAGGCGGCAGCGCGGCCCAGGTCCGCCACGAAGGCCCGGCCGGTCTCCAGAGTCCGCTCGCGGATCTCGGTCTCGATGGAGGTCTGGGCGATCCGTCCCCCGAGCCAGGATGCCACGCCCATCGTCGCCGCCAGGACCGCGGCGAACAGCGCGACCAGCTTGAATCGCAGGGACATGAGCGGAGCAAGGCTCCAGGGACTTCGTCCTCAGGCTGCTTCAGACGAGAGGAGGGAGGGCGGGAGCCTGAAGCAGGCTAGAGGTCAGCCCTCCCGGCTGTTGGCCGACCCTGGGGCTTGAGGGGTGGTGCTCGAGGTCTGGGCCGGCAGCTTCTCTGGGCCGGAGGGCTCTTCCTCGTGCCCGGAGATCCCGCGCTTGAATCCGCGGATGGCCGACCCCAAGGCGTTGCCCAGCCCCGGCAGGCGTGAGGGCCCGAAGAAGAGCAGCACGACTCCAAGGATGACGAGAAGCTCCAACCAGCCAAGCCGCACGGCAGACTCCTCTCAGAAGCGAGGGCCCAGAGTACCAACACACGCCGGGCCGGACAACCGACGTAACCACCATCCTTCTCGCGCGCTTCCCTTCTTCGCCTGCGAGGCGGAGGTGGGCTCGTCGAGGAGCCGACGCCCCGGGCGTCCGGCTACTTGCGTTGCTCCTCGAGCTTCTGGTCGTCGATGTTCTTCTCCGTCTTCTTGGCCTTCCGGGGGATCTCCTCGGCCTTCTTCTCGTCGATCTTGTCGGAGGCCTCGGTCGGGGCCGCCGCCGGGGCGGGGCGCTCCTCGGCGGCAGACGCCGCCAGGGTCCAGCAAAGCGGAAGAGCGGCGAGGATGAGAGCGGATAGCAGGCTTCGCATGGTCACTCCGGCGCTGCGGTGGGGGCTCGTTGCATCACCGAGGGCCTCGCCATCCTACAGGCACTCCTGGCCGCTTCCTCACTTGGATTGTGGAGGGATGACGACGGGTTGCCACGTGAACCGCGGGTCACTAGGATGCGCGCCCTTCACGATTGGGAGGTAGAGCGATGTCCGACGAGGCCGCAGGCAAGAGCACGGGCGCAAGCCCCATCGAAGGCGTCAACAAGACGGTTGTGGCGGTGGTCGTCGCCCTGCTCGGCGCGGGAGGAATCGCGCTCGCCTACTTCTTCAACTGGGTCTCCGACCAGCTCGTCGGGCTCTTCGTCGCCGGCGCCTTCGCCACCGTCCTGGCGGTCCTGGTGGTGCGTGTGGCGTTGGACCTGGTTCAGCCCGGGCTGCGCTATGGGGCCTTCGCGCTGGTGCTGGGGATGGCGTGCGTGGCGCTCTACCCGGCGAGCGTCGCGCTCCACCTCGGCCGTCCCAGCGCCTCGGCGACTCTCGACGAGGGAAACTCCACCCTGGCCCTGCCTTCGGGTGGCCACTACCAGGTGCTGGTGAGCGGCCATCTCGGCGAGTCCCGCGACGCGCGCATCACCTATCGCCTCAAGGCGGGCGAGGAGGTGGTCGACGGGGCTCTGGAGCGGGCGTACATGACGCGGCGGGCGCGACGGGGCGCGGCCATCCAGGTACCCGAGGACCACGACCTCGCGGCGCACGAGATCGCCGTTCCCGATGCCAGTCCCAGCTTGACGCTCGAGACGGGGACCAAGGCTGCGATGCTCGTCCAGGCCTTCCACATCCTCCCTCCTGCGCTGGTCTGGGCGCTGATGCTCCTGGTGGCGCTCGCCGGCATGTTCCTCGAGTCGCGGGCTCCGTCGAACGGCACTCTGGTGATGAGCGCGGTGGCCGCGGGGTGCTTCGGGCTGATCATCAAGACGGCCACGCCGAGCTCCATGGCCTGGGCCACCCTCTGGGGTGCCTTGCTGGCAGCGGGTGGCGGGGCGGTGGGCGGCTCCATCCTCGCGGCGATCGGCAAGAAGGTGTTTCCTGCTCCCGAAGCGGCGGGTCCCAAGGGCAAGCAGAGGCGCACAGCCGGCAGCAGGAGCAGCGACTCCGACGATGAGTCGGAGGGCTCGGAACGCGCCTCAGGCTAGCGGCAGCGAGAGCCAGTACAGGGTGGAGTTGGCCGCCGAGCGGACCCCGGCGTCGCCGCCGTGGGTCCGGGCGATGGCGCCCGCGACGGCGCAGGCAAAGCCCACTCCCAGCCGTCGCTCCTTGAGCGCCTGGGCGTCGCGATCGAAGGCAATCCTCAGCTCCTCCTCGGTGAGGAGCGGGCCGGTGTCAACGACCCCCAGCCACATCTCGCGCGGCCGCTCCTCGACGACCACCTTGATCTGCGTGTTGGACGGGGTGCGAGCGAGCGCGTTGTCGAGCAGTGCTCCGAAGGCGGTGGAGAGCCGCTCCCGGTCGGCTTCGAGGGTGGGCAGCGTCGCCGGCAGGGCCGTCTCGAGAGTCACCCCGCGCTCGGCGGCGGTGGGGCGACGGGCGGCGATCACTTCCTGGATCAGCCCTTCCATTGCGATGGGCTGGCGATCGATGTCGAGCTCCCCGGTCTCGGCGCGGTGGGCGTCGAAGTAGAGCTGCAGCAGGCGCAGGGCCCGGTCCGCGTTGCGGGCGATGACTTCTGCCGAGCGGCGCACGCGGGGATCGAGCTCGGGCATCTTGCCGCTCAGGAGCAGGCTCGCGTAGCTGCGCACGTTGGCCAATGGGGCCCGCAAGTCGTGGATGGCCACCCCGAGCAGCTCCTCGCGTCTCGCCGCGGATTGCCGCTCGGCTGCCTCGTCATGGAAGGTATCGAGCACGGCCCCGCCTGGCAGAGGCCTGCGCTGACGCTGGTAGCCCGCTCCCGCGGCCGTGCGCAGAGACGGGCCTTGCCCATCAGAAACCAGGCGCGCCCCTGCTTTCGCCAGCAGTCCCACGAGCGCCGGTTCCGAGACGCCGACCAGGTTCTGCCCCGAGAGCCCCAGGAGCTTCTCGAGTCGCTGGCTAGATGCCACCACCCGCCCATCGGCTGCCCAAAGGAGCCAGGGCTCCGACGAGGCATCGAGCGCCGCTCTCAAGAGGCCGTCTGCGTCCACGGTCACACTCGCTCCCACCAGAAAGCTCAACGAAAGCTACGCACGCGATTCCGGCCGCACCAGCAGCCAGCCCTGGCCACGCCCGCCTGGACGCGGGGAAGCCCAGCTGAGGGGCGTCACCTTGACTCCTTGGGAGGTCGGTCGCTAGGTTCCCTGCGCTGACTGGCCCATCACGTCTGGGAACCACCACCCCTTTCCCCCAAAACAACCCGAGCACTCCCGGAGGGGAGCACCCCATGGCCGACACGACCCCCAAGCAGATCATCGAGGAGCAGATCCCCCAGCGCATCGCCGCCAAGCCCGAGCTGCAGAAGGAGATGAACGCGGTCATCGTCATCGACATCTCCGGCCCGGATGGCGGCAAGTGGACGCTGGACATGACGCGCACCTCGGACTGGGTCCGGCCCGGCGCCGAAGGCGTCACCCCGAAGATGATCCTGGCCTGCTCGGACAAGGACTTCGTCGCCGTCTGCACCAGGAAGCTCAACGCCAACATGGCAGCGATCAGCGGCAAGCTGAAGTTCAAGCCGATGGACA